>JAYVBW010000927.1:0-7691 GCA_043750255.1 Pirellula sp. | reverse complement strand
TTGCCGTCATCGTCGTTGTCGGATTGCCAAAGTGTTCCGAACGAGTCGATGGAAATTTCGTAGTTGTTTCGGAAATTGTGACCGACTACTTCCATGTCGCTCATATCTTCGTTGCAACGAAACACCATCCCTTGGCGATAGGGTTTGCCAGAATCGTTGATCTCTCTTCCCCACCGATCTTTCACGGGATTTCCGTTGGTATCGCAAAGCCGGTGGCCGGTGTTTCCATAGTTAAAGACCATTTTGCCGTCCGGGCCGAACACGAACGAATGGACAGAGTGATCGTGTTGAGGATCGCCGGTTTTGGTTAGCAGTGCTCGCTTGGAGTCGGGCACGTCATCTCCGTTTTCGTCGATAAACTCCCAGACGTAGGGTGCGGCGCTGACGATAACTCGATTGCCCAACACGCAGAGACCGAGAGCCGAGTCGATATCGCGACCCTGGTAGAAGACCTTTGACGTATCGACGATGCCGTCTTGATTGGTATCCTCGAGAATGAGAATGCGGTCGCCTTCAGGGCGGTCGTTTTTATGTTTGCGGTAGTTGACTACTTCGCAGGCCCAGATGCGACCTTTGTGGTCGATATCGATATTCGTCAAACTTTTTAGCATCGGTTCGGAGGCCGCTAGTGCAGCGTGTAAGCCATTTGCAACGGTGAGCCCGGCGACGGCTTTGTCGCTACTGCGATCGTCTCTGTTCACGTAGGTCAGCCTGTCCTCAGGCTGACGCTGAGAATTAGAAGAGATCAACTGAAAATTCTTGATAATTTCTTCTGGTTTGAATTTGTTATCGATTGGGTCGTCTTGGTTTTCCTGAAGTTGTTTAAGAGTTTTTGGTTCGACACTGGCACCCGCCTCGGGGACCGGCATGTGTGCGGACCACAGGATTGCGTTAGCAACGAGTTTGGTGGGTTCGGTTCGGCCCCAGTTCCAATGGTAATGACCACCGGTGAAGCCGAACGACCGTCCGCCGTTGGGTCGTTCGGTTGCCCAAGCGACGTGTTGCAACTCGCCCCGAGCGACTTCTTTGCGAACGGCCGGATTACCACTGTGTGCGCCGTCGGGACGATCCATCGTGCTCTCTGGCGGTACAGCCGAAAGGATCGGAGTTACCCCTTTCATCCCTTCCGGAAAGCGCATGTGGAAATACCACTCGTCTCGCGTTTGGAATGGTTTGACCCCTGAGGTGATAGGATGTTTGGGAAGGTTATCGAATTTCGCATCCCAATGCGGGTTAACGGACCAATCGGTTTCGAAATAACCGCCAAGCCATGATAGAAACTCGGGACCGCCGCGATCCTTCGGAACCTCGACCGCATAGTGGATGCAAACCAGTCCAGCGCCCCGATCCATCTGTTTCTTAAGTCGGTCTAAATGAGCAAGAGCAGGATGACCGCCACCTCCATCCGAGTAGATCACGATTGTATCGGCAGAATCGAGAAGGGCATCGTCTTGTGGCCACCCGTTTCGAATCACTTCGCATTTGGCGTTCGGGTCGGTTTTTTGGATGACATCGGCCAAAATTCGGGAGCCAGCATAATGCTCATGATCACCGTACGCATGACTTGGCTTGCCCGCGATGAACACAATCCGTTTGGGAGCAACAGCATCTGCAGCATTCGATTGAATTATCGCGACATGCATTGAACTTGATGCGATGCACGCAACCAACAAAAATCTAAAACACGCGGTCATGGTTGTACCAATTCAGGGAATGGATGAATTTGTATTTGAAGGTAACAAAGGGTTGTGCTTTAAAAAGCATATGGAAATTCTAGCGTGGGAGGCCACATTTTCGAAGCTCTGGACCGCCGAAGACTCACGGCAAAATTCCAGCTTGAGGATAAAATGCCAGGTTTCAGGAAATCTCGGGAATGATCGTGTTGCATTTCGTTTTAGCTGGAGGTCACAAGAACTCTACCAATTCCTCTGGGAAACTGCATGCATTTCGAGCTCCAGGGCAGATAAAATCCGTGTGTTAAGGTCGAAAATTGACTTTGCGGAGTCGAAAACCGGTTCAAAGCGAGCCACGGAATCTAAACTCTCAATTTGCCAGTTCGTGCAACGTCCTCCATCTGTCACAATGTGAACGTAGCCATGACAATCGATACCGGAAATGACATATTAGGGTCTGGGGGCGGGCGGTTTTTTCGGCAGGAATCGCTGTAGGTTTACCCATGACCTTGAGTTCGCGCCGCGATGCCCTCGGCAGACTTGGATTGCTCGGCTGGACATAGCGTCTCGCTTTTTGGAATCGATCAACATGGATTCTACCCAGGGTCGCAATTCCTCTGGGCTCTGCAATTGCTCACACGCTTTTTGCTCCAACAAGAGATGCACGATATCCGCAAAGTTACGGGTGTTCGGTCCAAAACAGGTAGCGACTCCATACGCGCAAGGCTCAATCATGTTTTGCCCCCCTCGGTCGCCAAAGCTGCCGCCCACAAAGCCGATGTTGGCCAATCCCCACCACCATCGCAACTCACCGACGCTATCCCCGAGAAAAATTCTCCAGTCGGGGTCGGTTACTACGGTGCGACTTGTGCTTCGCCGAGCCCATTGCAAACCACTCGCTTCGATCGCCTTTGCGACTTCTGAGAATCGCTCGACGTGTCTTGGCACTATGATAAGTTTGAGGTTTGGAAAGCGATCGGCAAGTTCCAGAAAGGTACTTAGGACCAGCGATTCTTCGGGCGATTGAGTGCTACCGGCCAGGAAGACCGTATGCTCCGTCGTTAAACTAAGCAGTTCTTTTCGCAAAATGACTTCGGGGGTCAAGCGGTCGCCTGTCGCTCCGTCAAATTTGACGTTTCCAGTGATCGTGAGCCGGTTTGAAGGCACTCCAAGTTTTTCGAATCGGGTTGCCACGGATTCCGATTGCGCGCCGACCCAATCGATGGACTGCATACACTTGCGAACGAGATACGGTATACGCGAGTAACCCTTGAAGCTTCGTTCACTCAGACGTCCGTTGATGACAGCAACGGGACATCCGACGCGTTCGGCGGAGAGAAGCCAATTTGGCCACAGTTCTAGTTCGACTAGTACGATGAGCACAGGGTGCATCACTCGAAGAGCCCGTCGAACGGACCAACTAAAATCAAAAGGAGTAAAGAAAAGATGGTGTTTGGCAAAAAGTTTCAAGGCCAGATCCATGCCGCTGTCCGTTGACACCGAAATGACCAATCTCAAATCGGGCCGCTCCACTTCAAAAATTTCGATTAACGTGCGCAGCACCTGCACTTCACCCACGCTAACGGCGTGAAGCCACACAACACACTGGGAGGGTAGGGGACCTTGGCTAGGTCCAAACAACTTGTCGCTCCAGCCGCGACGATACCTTCCGTGTCTCCATCTCCTCCAAAAAATCAAAGGACTGACAAATGTTAGAAAGACTAAGTACAATGCATTTAGCAAAATTGCCATCAGTGAGTTACGATCGTGCGTTCCATTTTGCCGATTAATGTTTTTCTAGTGGGGCGATACACCCTAGCTCTATGTGCGAGTTGGAAAGATCAATTTAACAATCAAATGAAAAACGCAGTACCGGTCTCAGCGATTACGCTGGAAAAGGATGACCCCAATTTGCCATCAGGTAAAGCATCCGCAGTCCCAGTTCATTTATGGATTGAGGTGTTTGCTATCGCGCTTCTGGCTATAGCCGTATTCGTCGGACTCGATTTCTGGATAGATTGGTTTTCCTCGGTGGATCGGGTTATTTGCTCGGTCTGTGTCCTTGCTGGATTGTTTGTGGCATTTTTCCGGTCGGACTGGAAGGGCGAACCCTCGCAGGCCAGGCTTGCATTTGCAGGAATATTGTGTTGCCTTGCAGTGATTATTGTTTGCACGAGTTTCTTGCTTGGCAGACCTAAGTTGAGCGGAATCGCTTGCGGACTGATCCTTGCTGCGTGGTGTTCCTTGAGAATTCTGGGCGAAAGTTATCAGCACAGCTTAGCACTCGGCTTGGTTTTCGCTATTCCGTCGGCGATCGACGCCTTTGCAGCTCGCGGTGCATTCAGTTGGTTGGAATCGGTAGCGATCTCTGTAACGTCTGGGCTGGCGGACGCAGCGGAACAGTCTCATGTTCGCGAAGGGGACAATTTAATTTTTGGGCTAGGAGTCGCGGACAAATTCTCTTGCCTTGGCAAATGGGATAGCGTGGTGAGTTTCTTGGGCATTTCGGTATTCTGTGTTTTAGCTTTCCGAAGGAATCTAGTTGCAGGGACCATTGCGGTAGCATTGTCAGCGATTGTTTGGATCGCTATGAGAGGTTCAGCCTGGGTAATACTAGCTTGGTTGGGAAACCAGAATGGTATTTGGTATGAATGGTCACCTGGATTTGAGATTGGTCTTTTCTTGTTTGGCGCAATGTTGGTTGTCAGTATTGATCAATTCTTTTCGGCGTTGCTTGAACCGATTCCATTTGAGTTCATCAATACGGACTTTCCACTTTTTGCATTCATTTGGAATTGGCTTTGTGGTTTACCAACACTAACGGTAACAGTGCCACAGCGCGACGATGATTTCCGCCAAGTCGAAATGGAGGCTTAGGATGGCTCGTTCAGACTTTGTTAATAACGCGAAGTGGCTCGGACGCGAGTTCCTCAAAATATTCTATAGCCCGGTAGGCGTTGCTGGCGGATTCATAGATGCGTTTCGTGGCTGGAAGTTTTCGCGTAGCAAGGCCCGTTTTTGGTTTCACCTACCATCTTTGGTATTGTTAGTCACTATCTATCTGATATTCGGATTTTCCGCCTTTAGTCGAAAAGACAGTCGAATTCAATTGCTCTCCGTCGAGAGTGAAAAGCGATGCCCGACGAAAACCATCGAGGCAACATGCGACCAAATGTTTGAGGAAGATTTCTGTAAAGCGATCGGTTCGAATGCTGCTGAAACGATCGCTTACAAAACGTTTCCGATCCCAGATCTTACGAAGCGTTACATAGAATTACTTAGCAAAAGAATCCTATCCATTCAGCCGTCAAACCAAGTTGCACACTATCGTCTCGGGATGATTTACGGCATTCGAGGTCAATCTGAGGAGGCGCTTTTGATAATGTCCGAACTTGCCAGTGGCAAATTCGGTGATTGTCCGCAAGCGAATGCTTGGATGGCCAAGGAGCTATTGAAACAAAAGGCCGCTGGGATTGACGTTCCAGCGCATGTGCTTTTGACCATCTTGGAAAAGGCACCCAAGTGGAAGTATGTCGATTCGCGACTCATTTCATACTACGCTCGGACTTTGGAAGATATGGGAGAGACGCTTAAAGCGGTCTCAGTAGCCAAGCAAGCTGCCGCAACCAAGCCTGAATTGAATCTGGAGCTCTCAAGACTTTATTCGCGAATTGGCTTCCAAGAAGAGCTCAAATCCGCTGCCAATTTGGTGGAAGACGTGTTCTTGAAGAGACTCAATTCTCCGTTGGAAAAAGAATCCGATCGATTGGCCGTCGCTGAGGCACGCAGGATGACTAATCGCCTGGAGCAGGCTGCTGAGATTCTGACAGAGGGTTTGCTAAACAAAAGCAGTGGCCCAAGGATCAAGCGGGAGTTGTCTGAGATTCAGCGTTTGATCTACTTGAAGTCAGTCTCTCAAACGGAGGACGGAGCATATTCAGCGAGCCTTTCGCTTCTGGAAAAAGCTGCAGACACGGATCCCTCCAATCCAAATACATCTGAAGAAATTGCAAAATTATTGCCGTTAAAGATCAAGCCAACAAAGAAATTAATGGATGTGCTCAAGAAGCAAATCGATATGGGTATCACGAACGTATCAACTCATATTCTGCTGGCTGAAGAATTTTTTTCACTTGGGAACAACAAAGAGGCCGTCAAAAACTGGGAGCAAGCGTTGAACAAAGATCCAAGCCATATCGGTGCAATGAACGATTTAGCTCTTTGCTTGTCCAAGGCATCTGAAAAAAACACAGACCGATCCTTGGAACTGCTTAATAAGGCGCTTTCGTTATCTACTAGGAACCCGGAAATTTTAGATTCACTCGGTGATGTTCTGATGATGGCCCAACGCCCAAAGGATGCCATTAACAAATATGAACTCGCGATCCGCAACGACAATGGTCGAATTGAAACTCGAAAAAAGCTGGTTAAGGCGTATCAAGCTAATGGCATGGACGATATGGCCAAAGCACTTACTACCGTGATCCAAAAGATGGAGAAGGACAATGTAGAGGAGGAAATCAAGCCACCAGAAAAAACCGACCTTAATTGACCCTCCGAATCCTCTTGGGATAACCTGTCCCACGTTCGTCTATTTTTTGGATTGCTCGTTTTCGCACAACAGACGCATTCCTACCAAGGTGTATCGAGTCGTCGGATCGTTCCAATTGCGGAATGAAGCGCGGGTGTAGAACGACCAAGAATGCCAGGAACCTCCACGGCGAATTCGGACGACACCATCCGTAGGGCCCAGTGGGTCTCGCAACGGTGACTCGGCATAATAGGTATCGCTATGCCAATCGAAACACCATTCCCAAGCGTTGCCGTGCATGTCGTAGAGTCCGAACGCATTCGGTGCAAAACTGCCGACGGGAGCGGTGAAGGCATACCCGTCTCTTCCGGCCAACGCGAACTCTTTCCATTGCGGCCAATTCTTTTCCGTATCCAAATCATACGTATTTGCTACCTTCAGAAGCGATTCCGGGTCTTGGCCGGAATGGTATCGCGTTTGTGTTCCGGCACGGCATGCATATTCCCACTCCGCTTCGGTCGGCAAGCGATACTTTTTTCCTTCGTGTCGGCTGAGCCATTCGCACATATGAGTAGCATCATTCCACGTAACGTTTAGCACAGGATGGTCGTCGCTCTGTTGGAACCCTGGGTTGCTCCATGAGTATTTTGGGTCCCGTCCCTCAAACGCATCGCCTCGGATGGTTGTCTTTGGATCGTATTCAGGGTTATATCCATAACCGCCCGTCTTATCCGCGATGGATTCGGGGACCACGCCGGATAGATCAAGATATTTTTTGAACTGCCCGACCGTCACTTCGTGTTGCCCTAGATAAAACGATCGAGTGATTTGTACTTTGTGAACGGGTGCTTCATCGCCAAGTGAAGTAAAACGCGAGCGATCGTACTGGGGATACGCTGTGGCTAATTGCTCGGGCGTTTCATCGCATCCCATCATGAATTCGCCAGCAGGAACCAAACGCAACTTCATGCCGAGCGAGTTCTCGATTGCGTTGATCTTGTCCTGAGGCTCGTCGGACCATACGGATGAAACGAGCAGGAACGGGCAAAGTAAAAACTGAAAGCGCTTTTTCATAATGAATATTCTTTTTGCTTCCAAGCTATTGGTAATTAAAAAAGCTCAAACGATCCGCTGCGCAAGCATTGTAGGATTCTAGCAGGAACATGTCCGGCTGAGGACAGCCGGACCTACGTGTTGACAAAGGAGCTCCTCGATTTTGTGCGATGCGGTTCAATTGTCGCGATCACGCGATCGAATTCTGAGCCTCTACCGACGACGATCGAGTGAAGTTCGCCGGAATAGGGGTGCCTAAAATCGAGTCGCATGGATGTTAGGAGCATGCGAATGACGCCCGTAGCTGCGACAACCATGTCATTGTCGTGTTTGTATCCGTGTCGATGGTCGCCTATCACTGGGTGGCCAATATGGTTCAAGTGGCGACGAATCTGATGCGTGCGGCCGGTCATCGGCTTGATTTCCAACAGCGA
>JAYVBW010000926.1:0-2622 GCA_043750255.1 Pirellula sp. | reverse complement strand
CCATGAAATATCGATATTTAGGAAGTTCCGGACTTTTGGTCTCCCGAATCTGTCTCGGAACGATGACCTTCGGCATGAAGGACTGGGGATGCGATTATGCAACTTCATCAGCGATTACAAACGCATTCATCCAGTCGGGTGGCAATTTCATCGATACCGCAGACATGTACAGTTCAGGTGTTTCGGAGGAATTTGTTGGGAAAGCCGTTGCGGAGCATCGCCGTGACGATTTGGTTATTGCGACCAAGTGTTGGTTTCGGATGGGAAAGTCACCGAACAACAAAGGTCTTTCTCGCAAACACATCCTCGACGCGGCCAACTCCAGCTTGCAACGGCTTGGCACAGACTACATCGACCTCTATCAATTACACGGTCCAGATCCCCATACGCCGATCGAAGAAACGCTGCGCGCGATGGACGACCTTGTCCGTTCCGGTAAAGTTCGATACATCGGTTGCAGCAATTTTTACGGTTGGCAAATCGTGAAAGCCAATGCCAAGGCCGACACTTGCGGTCTGCCCCGTTTGATTAGCGGTCAACATCTATACAATCTCCTCCGACGCGACGTTGAACGCGAGGTGTTGCCAGCCTGTGAGGATCAAGGGTTGGGGCTCATGTGTTGGAGTCCGTTGGCAAGTGGTCTATTGACTGGAAAATATGACTTCAAAAATGGACCAGAGGTAGGCTCTCGCGTCGGTCTACGGTCTGACATCGATATGCCGCGATACTGGAATGAAAACAGTTTTCGCATCATCGAAGAGGTTCGAGCGGTCGCAAAAGAATCTGGCAAGACTCCTTCGCAGGTGGCCCTTAGTTGGTTGCTCTATGATCATCGCGTAGCGAGTGTGATCATCGGCTCTCGAAAGGTGGAGCAGGTATCCGAGGGATTGGAATCCGGAGAGTGGGATCTGCGACCTGAGCAGTACTCACGGCTCTCGAATGTTGTCCCGTTTACTCAAGGCTATCCCCACGAATGGATCGCGATCACCAAGGGCAATACCGCCGGGCATGAAGTGCCTCGTCCCATGGATTTGTAGTAGGACAAAGCTTGGCCACTCAGCACGGGAATCCTATGGTAACTAGGGCTTCATCCAAACTAGGAACTGGGGTTAATTTGAGCCGCAGGCGCTAGCCGCGACGCCATGAATTGCGACTAAAAACGCGGCTAGCGCCTGCGGCTCAACCAAAGAATGAAGGCTGGATAAAGACCTAGGAGGTCGTCCAGCTTCGGCCCATATGACGGTAGGTTCGATCAAGCCGAACCGCTAAATTTTGCCAAAATTGTCGGAAAATTCGCTGGCGAGCGGTGACATACTGACAACAGAGCCATTAAACAACTTTGCTTGAATCCAAATTGGCAGTTCGAGGGTGAGTAGAATCGACCGGCACCAACTACGAATCGTATACGAGGTGCATGGTGCGGCACTGGTGTTGTACGCACGCCAATGGTGTGTCTATCCCGACGACGCGTTGCAGGATGCGTTGATCGATCTTGCAGATCAATCGACGGATCCTCGCGATGCAGTCGCTTGGATGTTTAAAACAATACGCTGTAAGGCAATCAATCAAGCTCGATCCGAGCAACGTCGATCAAAGTACCAAAAGCTTGCTGCTGAACAGCGCGAGTCTTGGTTTACAACAGATCTAACAGCAAGTATTGGGTCAAACGAAATTGAGTCATTGCTTTCCGAACTCGCTGCTTTGGAGCGAGAGATCGTTGTGGCTCGCATTTGGGGAGAAATGTCGTTTGAGCAAATCGCGGATCTTGTGGAACGCTCATTGAGTTTCGTCTATCGACGTTACCAACAGGCGCTCGGCAAGCTAGAAAAGAAGATCGACGGGCAAGTTGAAAAACTGAGTTAGCTATATGAATGATCCGAACAATCCATTTGACGAGTCTCTTCCTGAAGACGACACAATCCGTAGTTCTGCGCGTTTAGCCAGCATGGAGCAGCAACTGAAACAGTTCCGTCCGCGACAGCCGCGCTTGGATTTTGCAGAGATCGAGAGTATTGCGAGCGGAATCGAAAAGACCCAAACCGATGCGTCGACAATCAACCCAATCGCTGAGCAAATGGCGCTGAGTATGCGACGGTCGAGATATCCGTCGTCTCAGATTGCGGGCACGATAGCGGCTTCTTGGATCTGCGGCGTCGCAGTCGGTGCAGCCTGTGTCTTCTTGTTCATGTCCAATCAGAAGCCGTTCAGCCATGACATAGATAAGAGTGCGTCAAGCGATCCCAATCGGGAAACGGATCGTCGAATTGCTGAGACCCCGTCGCCTATCCAATCTGGTGTGGACAAGGATAGTGTCGAAAGTCAAAAAAGTACGGAGGCTGGTCAAATGGACTTGAGTTCAGGAGCACATGAAGTCAGCAGCATGATGCGATGGCGAGGGCGTTATGTGAAGACAAGCGAATTGTTGAGCCAATTCGGTTCCATTCGAGAATTTGGAAGTATCGTCGCAGTACCAACCGATTCGTCGACCGATTCGGGCTCCCACTCCGATTCGCTCATTTCACAGTTCTCGCCTCCCCAGCCAATGACTCAAGCAGAATTGCTGCGAGAGTTGCTTCAACCTTCGAAAAATACCGTTCATTAATTATTTATAACTCATCTCCG
>JAYVBW010000925.1:0-3997 GCA_043750255.1 Pirellula sp. | reverse complement strand
TTGTCGCGATGGAAGCCGAGTCGGGACTTAGCGCCGGATAACCAGGCGATGAGTGAACTCTTGGTTAGCCCCTGCAAATCAATGGTCGTGTCAGGTTTCCACTTTCGGAGGTTAGTCGCTAGAGCCAATAGTTCTCGCGGTGACTTGAACGCACGCTTGGAGACGATGAACATTTCGTCGAGTGCCGAGTGGTCTTGGATGAGCTGTGATGGTGTGCGTTCGATGACCCAGCCGATTCGAGCGTCAGGAAAATTGCGCCGAATGGAGTTTAGGACCGGGACACTGAGGATACAGTCACCAATCGCAGATAGACGAACAATCAAGATGCGTTTCGTCATTAAGCCATCCGAGGCGTCAGAGTTTTAAAGCGTTCTTACGGGAGTCGCAACGGGGGGTGCATGGTTAGCCAAATTATGGAAACTAGGAGAAACAAGCCAAGGAATCAAGTTCACTTTAATCTTTTGCTAGCAATCCACCACACCGAAGAGATCGTCCAGCTTTTAAGAGTCTATTACACAACATCTTACGATTCGTTGTATGGATGAACTTCGCAGAGTTTGGAGATGACCCGGCCTTGGAAAGCAAGCGGTCCAGCTAGAGGCATGTGGAGTTATCCACAAGTAGTCCGTTCGCATTGCTGCGAGATTTTCTTTTGGCCACCGAGGAATCCTTAGAAGCCAGCGATCAAGATGTGGACATATGAGCTACGACTGTCGAGAAGCACAAGGCCCGCCAAACCAGCAGACACGCTGAAAAGTCGCACATTCGACAGATCAGGGGCTTATAGACGAGGAGAACGAGGCCGACACGAGTAATTTGAGGCGAACTCGGAAGCTGGCTGATACAATTGCACTGGTCCAAAATCGCATCGTGAGCAACCGATATGTCCGACGTCACCCAAATCCTGTCGCAAATTGAATCCGGCGATCCATCGGCGGCTGAGAATCTCTTGCCTCTTGTTTACAACGAACTGCGGAAGTTGGCTGCCGTTCGACTGGCTCAGGAGAAGCCGGGGCAGACTCTCCAGGCAACCGCGCTGGTGCATGACGCCTACATTAAGCTCGTGGATGTGGAGAAAGCACAGCATTGGAACAGCCGGGGGCATTTCTTCGGGGCTGCTGCAGAAGCGATGCGGCGAATTCTGATAGACGAAGCTAGGCGTAAGGGCCGGCAGAAGCGGGGTGGGCCTCGTCGTCGCTTGAATCTCGAAAGCGCAGAATTAATGTTGGCTGCCAATCCCGATGAACTGATCGATTTGGATGATGCACTTTTGCGGCTAGCTACAGACCATAGCCAGGCGGCCGAGATTGCCAAACTGCGTCTGTTTGCCGGGCTATCGATTGAAAAGGCTGCGAGTGCGCTTGGGATATCTCGCTCAACCGCCTTTGACCATTGGGCGTACGCCCGCGCCTGGTTGAGCTGCGAGCTGTCCGACGAAACAACATAATTAGCTGAACTTCTCGTAAGTCGTTTGGCAATTTTTTTGAAATTCTTCGCCGTGAGTCGGACTATTTGGAACGAAACGACGCACTGTAATTGATTTCACACTGCGAGGTCTGCGAATGAATGACATGTTTCCCAAAGCCCAAGAGCTATTTTTGGACGCAATCAAGCTGCCACCATCCCAATGGGGGCAGTTTCTAGATGGCGCGTGCGGCAAGGATCAATCACTTCGCCAGCGAATGGGGAAACTATTGGATGCCCATCAAGAAGCTGGAACACTTCATCGAGCCGAGAATGTAATGGCCGTGACGAGCGACCAGCCGCACGAACACCCCGGCACCCAAATCGGTCCCTACAAGCTGCTCGAGCAAATCGGCGAAGGGGGCATGGGCGTCGTCTACATGGCCGAGCAGAAAAAGCCGGTTCGGCGGCTCGTGGCTTTAAAGATCGTCAAACCAGGCATGGATAGCCGACAAGTTATTGCTCGCTTCGATGCCGAGCGGCAGGCACTGGCCATGATGGAGCACCCCAATATTGCCCGGATCATCGATGCGGGGACAACGGAACTGGGACGCCCTTATTTCGTCATGGAGCTCGTCCGTGGGATTCCGATCAACGAGTTCTGCGATCAGAAACGTCTTACCCTCCGCGAACGCCTAGAACTGTTCCTACAGGTCTGTCTGGCCGTCCAACACGCTCATCAAAAAGGCATCATCCATCGCGATCTCAAGCCGACCAACGTGCTGGTCACGATGCTCGACGTGCAAGCCGTACCCAAGGTCATCGACTTTGGTATCGCCAAGGCCTTTGGTCCCCAGCTGACCGACCACACGCAAGTCACCGGCTTTGCCCAATTCGTCGGCACGCCGCAGTACATGAGCCCTGAACAAGCCGAAATGAACCAGTTCGGCGTCGATACCCGAAGCGATGTTTATTCGTTGGGTGTAATGCTCTACGAATTGCTCACCGGCACTACTCCATTCGATAAGGAGGTTCTGAAGAAAACGAACTTCGAAGAGCTCAGGCGAATGCTGCGGGAAGAGGATCCGCCGCGTCCCAGTGCCCGCATTAGTACACTGGATGCTCGCGCCCTGTCAACGGTGTCTGAGCGTCGCTGTTCCGAGCCACGCCGGATTACGACCGACATTCGCGGTGAACTCGATTGGATCGTGATGAAGGCGCTGGATAAAGACCGCACCCGCCGCTATCAATCTTCCGCCGCCTTGGCTGAAGACATCCAGCGATACTTAAGCGATGAGGCAGTGCACGCCCACCCACCATCGAAGGCATATCGCCTCGGCAAATTGGCCCGGCGCAACAAGGTTTTACTCACCACAACCACGCTCATCTCTTTGTCGTTGCTCATAGGTGCGGCAGCCAGTGTCTGGCAGGCACGGGAGGCCGATGCCGCGAGAAAGAATGCCGAGATGTTGGAGGATCTTGCCGACCAACGATATCGTAATGAGCAGAGTGCGAGAAGAGACGCTGAGAATCAAGGCAAACTCGCTGAAGAGAGATTCCAAATAGCCAATCGCGCGATCGATTCGATGTACAACGATTTGTTGGCATACTGGACGGGAGGGATTCCAGCGACGATAGTTTCCAAACACGAGAGCATAGGAAAACTGGCGGATTTCTATGGCGAGCTCACGAATCAAGTTAGCGACAAACCAGCGACGCGATATAGCCGAGGCCTTATTTTTTTAAGAATCCATGAATTGGAAGGGATGCGAGGCATGGACGCACAGGCGGAAATGGCGGGCAGAAAAGCATTGGACCAGATGAAAGAACTTACCGATGAAATACCTGGCGTACCAAAGTACCGATTTACCCTTGCAAAAGCTTACGGAAACTTCGCGGCATATCACAAGGATGACGGAAGCTACAAGGAATCGTTGCATCTCCATCATGCTGCACTCGACCAAATAGCTCATTTGACGGACGATGACTCGGCGATTGAAGACCGTGGCTTTTTGGGCGAATATCGCGAATACGAAGCCAAACTAAGGCTGAGCCTAGGGAACACGCTTTGGCATAGAGGAGGAGATAAGAAAAATGCCGATAGAGAATTCCGTAAAGCCCTCGAGCTGCTTGAGCAACTAGAACGGGAATTTCCAAATAACGTTCGCTCTGGGTGCTCTTGGATCGCCAATTACGACCTCGGCCGACTACATGAGCTCTTAAGCCCTGATGATGCAAGAGACTATTTCGTCAGGGCAGAGCAACAATTCCTCGAGACTGCAATGGAATTTAGGGACAGTCCCAAAGGACTCGCAACCCACGTTAGTTTGTTAGCGCATTTGGGTCGTGGGCAAGAAGCGATCGACGCATTCGAGCTCACGCTTCAGCGTCAACGACCTATCGGTACGACGCTGATGTTTGGAATGGTCAAGATTTTGGTAGATTGCTCGGACGAGCAATTCACTGCCTTCGGTCCGGATCGAGCTGAAGAGTTGGCTGCTAGTGCCGTCGATATATTCCCAGACGCTTTCAGATCCTGGAGTAGCTTCTATGACATTACCAATCGAGTGGGCGGAACAGACGCAGTAAAGAG
>JAYVBW010000924.1:0-6075 GCA_043750255.1 Pirellula sp. | reverse complement strand
ATTCACGCCCAGTTGTGGCCGTTTCCTATGGCTTGCCCACCGATAGTCTTTTAAAATTTCCGCTGCTTCGTCGTCCGGCAATTGCAACGCATGGGCCTGCAAAAGACTGTATGCGCGTTTCGCATTTCCCGCCTGAAATGCCTTGACCGCTTGTTCTTTCAATGTTGGAGGGGGCAAGGGCTTCGGACGAGGACGATTCGTGTTCTGCCCTCCAGGCATTCCACTGGGATCGTATCCCGGCGGTGGTGCATTGCCGAATCCAGCCGAACCTAGAGTAGCCATACCTTCGCTCCCTGGCATACCCGCAGCATTATACCCGTCGCCGTATCCGCCTGAGCCTGAAGCACCTCCTTCGTTTCCGGTGCCAGCCATTCCACTCATGGAAGCTAATTCTCCGTTTGAGCTGTTTGCCCCGCCGCCCATACCAGCCATTTCTGATGACCCACTTTGCATGCTAGGCATATTGGGCGATGAAGCCTCAGTTGACGGAGCCGAAGCAATCTCTGCTTTTTTTCCACCACACCCTTGTAAAAGACAAATCGCGACGACGCATCCAAAAAGGGTAAATGCCTTGACCATAATCCGAGTCTCCAATTGACGATTCAGCGCACAAATCCACAAGCAAGGTAAGATTACGTAACGTTATCCAGCAATAATCATAACCAATATTATTGGTCACGATGTCCCAATTGTCTACAAGTCGTTCAAGTTTCGGTAGTGGGAAGTCGGTACAGAAAAGCGATTGGGAGCAACAAGATCGCTAACATCCAAAAGACCGAGGAAACTGGCCAACCCAGCGCACTTGCCAGCGAAAGGAACGCTTGATAGAGAGGTCCTGCCATAAGAATTCCAACGAAATTCGCAAAATTCATGGTTCCGATCATGCGTCCTCTTAGTTCCGCAGGAGGCCGTTTTTGCAAAAAGACTTGCAAGGGGATGATGAAAACAGCGGCTGCCAAACCAGTAGTAATCAGGCCTGAGAGTGCTCCCCAATAGCCAAGCAAATGCACACCCCCCGGCCCCCAACATCCTAAGGCCATTAAAGAAATGATCATTACCCAAGTGCCGTAGGTAACTTGCTTTGCAGGCGGCATTTGCTTCAATACAATGTTCGCCAAAACCGCTCCGATAATAATCCCTATTGCAAGACCACCGGTGAGAAAACTGATGCTCGTACTACTAACCAGCTTCAGTTGGAGTTTTCCCAAACTGTTGACTGTGGGCATGACAATCCCTGCAACCACATAAAACATGCTTGAAACAACAATCGCAAAAATTAACGGCTGATCCTTACTCAACATTTTTCGAATCGGAGCGGGCAGTCCTAGGTCAGCGAAAGATAATTCCGCATTGGGTTGTGCAGGCTTGGTGTATCGAATCATGAGAGATGTCAGTGCACCAACGACGGCGATGCCGGTGCAGACCAACGAGCCAATCCAAAGGTTTCGGTAGTCAGCAGTACCATCGGCATTCTCAATAACTAATAGGTCCTTGAGAAAACCTGCCGTTACAACGCCCAGGATGATCGCAAGGAAAGTTGACATCAAGATCAAACCGTTTGCGCGGGGCAACTCATCCCGGTGGAATAACTCTGGAAGAATTCCATACTTGCCCGGCCCAAAGAATGTGCTATGAACCCCCATCAAAACCAGTACAGTCCAAGTCCCCAAATCTCCAAGCTGGGCATAAGAAAGGAATGCACCAACAGCCAAAAGCGTAATCCCAATCTCCGCCATTTTGCACAAGACAATAATGCGGCTCTTGCTGTGCCTATCAGACAGATAACCTGCCAAGCTGCTCAATAAGACAAACGGCAAACTGAAAACAGTCGTAGCCCAACCTTGCGTATCTTCGCTGATGTCCGCTCCAATCGCGGGAATCGCCAACAACAACATCAATTGTTTGTACAAGTTGTCATTGAACGCACCAAAAAACTGAGTGATCGCTAGTCCCCAAAACGATCGATCGTTCAAAATTCCAATCGGTTTTTCTTCATTCCTGATTTGTGTATCCAAAAAAGGGACCTGGTGTGGACTATCCGACTCTGACATGGTTACGCCTTTACCTTTTCAAGGGCAAGCTGCTGTAATCCGCGCAAATCCAATTTGCCAGTTCCGAGCATTGGAATAGCATCCACTTGAATAAAGCTGTCCTCGGAGGGCAAAAACAAGTTTGGCAATCCTTTTGCCGACAGACCCCTGACTATCTCATTCGGGGTCTTTGCGAGCTTCGTATGGATAACGATGATGCGCTCCCCTTTTTTCTCGTCGGGGACGCTGGTGACTCCTACGTTGAGCACATCTTCACTCTCGCCAACAATTTCAATGATCGCTTCCTCGATCTGAATATGCGGTACCATCTCGCCTCCTATTTTAGAGAACCGACTTTGGCGTCCCGTAATAAAAAGAAAACCATCGTCATCAATGTAGCCAATATCGCCTGTTTCATACCACGAATCCTTCAAGACCTTTGCAGTCAATTCAGGCTGATTCAGATAACCTGCCATCACGTTGGGTCCAGACACTTGTATCATGCCGGATACATTCGTTTCCAGAATTGAACTATCGTCCAGCGATACAACTCGAGCCGATACTCCTGGCAATGGCTTGCCTACCGAACCATCTCGCAATCCAGCTTTTTTGTCCGCAGTCGTAGCTCGCGATTCAGGCAAATTCACTGCTGCAACCGGACTCAGTTCGGTGGTGCCGTAGCCTTCAATGGGTCGAATTCCAAACTTCTTTTCAAATTCATCAGCCAGCGCGAGCGGCATCTTTTCTGCGCCGACGACCACAATCTCGACCGTCTTGAATTCGTCAGGTTCAATGCGGCGCAAGTAGGTACGCAGGAATGTAGGGGTCGCAAGCACCACAGTGGATTTATTTGCCTGAGCCAGCTTGCCAATCGTTCTCGCATCGAGAGGATTGAAATGGTAGGATGCCGACGATGGCAACGTCATGGCTCCCCACAAAGAAACGGTAAAACCGAAGGAGTGAAAGAATGGTAGGACTCCGAGGAAATTGTCGCTGTCCTTAACATGGATGACTTGATTAAACCCCTGAACGTTGGAGGCCACGTTCATCATCGAAAAGGGAACACCCTTGGGGTTGCCAGTCGAGCCGGATGTGAAAATCACAGTCAGCAAGTCTTCGCTTGTCATTCGATTGAGGCCAAGCGAACGATAGACAATCGAACGAGGCAACCATTTGGACGCGAGCGTGCATGCGACCTTGTCGCCAACAGTCGCAAAATCCTTCATGTCCTCTAAATAAATCAAATTGGCCGCAGGTTGAATATTAAATTTTTCCATTACTCTGCGACTAGTCAGGATATTGCGTATACCCGTTTGTTCAATGCAACTGTTCACGATTGCATTGCTTACAGTGTAATTGAGATTCACGGCAACTCGTCCCGAGAGACTGAGAGCAAAATTTGCGATCGCGCCTGGCACCGTAGGCGGTATCAAGACACCAACAAATTTTTCGTCAGCCTTGAACACCTCTCGTTCAAAAATCCGTCGAAGAACGAGCGAACGTAGAAGCAAATCGTGACCACTTAGTTGCGCACCGGTGGAATCGGAGATCTTGATGCGCGCCCCTTTTTCGCGGCAACGGCGAAGAAATAATTTGGGGAGATTCCAGTCCCATTGAGCGGAGTTTGGCGTCTGCGAAATTGCTGGTTTTGGCATCGATAAAAAGCTTTCGTTTAAACATCTCTCTACATCTGGCAAACCAAACGATCCATAGTTGATCTGGACGTCAGCACTCGCAAAGGAGTAAACACTCCAGAAACGGCCCACCTGGAAATGGAGTTCAAGCGGATGAATCGAGTCAGTAGTTTTGCGTTAGGGTTAATAGTCGGAGTGCTGGGATTGTACATAACCATGCACTTTTCGTTAGTTAGGGCGCGCGATGGATTCCACGTGATTCCAAAAATTGCTGCGAAAGTTGACGTTCCGTACACAGATATTCGGGATTTCACTCTTGAAAATTGGCTAGGCAAACAATCGCTGGCTCTCGCCATCCTCAAGGCCAACAAAGGCCATCTGCTTCAAGATCAATCGCTGATCGGATTCCGACAATCAACGCAACGCACACTGGATCAGTTTTCCTCAACTGCAAACACCCGAATCGGCGGGTAGCAAAACACGCAAATATTCTTCACGGGATCAGTCCTGAATTTTCAAGCCATAATGCCGAACTGCGTTACCCGACCAAAGCTTTTGTTGTTCTGCTCTGGAACGGGAACTGATGATCTGTGTGAGCATGTTGACCCAGGTCTTAAGCGGACCGCCGAGCAAGCAAACTGGCCAATCACTTCCAAACACGACTCGGTCCGGGCCGAATGTGTCCAAGCAGAAGTTGACGATTGGAGCGAGATCGTTCGCATCGCCATCCTTTGGCAAGCTAGCGATGACGCCGGAAATTTTGCAAATGACGTTAGGCCTCTTGCCTAGCTTTTCGATCCCTGACTTCCATTCCTCTACTGAATGGGATGGCTCTACTGCGACGCCGGGGAACTTACGAAACGACTTGGGATCTGCGTTGCCGCAGTGATCTACGATGAAATGAGTTTCCGGGCAGAGTTCGGTGAGCTTTGCGCCATCAGACAGTTCCTTAGGCCTCATGCACAAGTCGAAACTGCGGCCCAATTCTCCAAGCTTCCGTACACTTTTTATAAATTCCTGTTGAAGACACAGGCCGGCTGGCGTTTCTTTTTCGTGCAAAACACGACGAACGCCTTTCACCTCGGGAACGGATTTGAATCTGGTAATGTAGTCGGCAAACTCAGCCGATTCCGGCCTACTGCCGATTACCGCTCCGATCGTCTGGGTGGCAGAGTCGCGACTCAAGCCTATCACGTGTTCCGCTTCCTCAATCAGTTGCGAGGCGTCAACCGCCACTTCCATGTAGATCGCCTGGATGTTCAATCCCTGCGTCGCTTCGCGATACTCAGGCAAGTGATAAGTGCGATTGAGTATGTCTGGCGCTCCAGCAAGCCACGGTAGTTTCTGTTTCTTTAAGTCCCATAAATGCTGATGCGTATCGATGATATCAGGTGATGGGGCGATATCAGGTGATAGGGCGGCAGCATAAACGGAATGACTCAATGCACTCACTGCCGGAGCGAGCAACGCGCTACCAGCAACCTGTTTCAAAAAATCGCGGCGAATGTTCATAAATCTCCCCGTCTACAATAGGTATTTGAAATGGGACACAGGTGGGATGCAGTAGGTTTATCCTGCACCAGTCTATGCTCAGAATCGCCTACGCTAAGTATGAAGCATCACTCAGTCGGCGACAATGACTGCCTCAAAACTTCTTCCCACATCCTCCACCAAGCGTCTTAATGTCGTTACCATGATTGCAAAATGAGATCTCATCTGCCACGATAACGTTATCCCGCCAAATTTCCCTCCTGCGGCGTCTCCTCCGCGACTTCCACCGATATTGGCAACGCAAATCACGGAATAACATTGCGTGTTCCAATAAATCCAACAACACAGACTGCTCCCATGCGACTTGTACCAATTGCCACGTTAATCATCGTAAGTATTCTTGCTTCAACTCAAAATGCGGGGGCGGAAACTTGGCGAGTTGGTGCGGCATCGGCCATAATCACTCCCGGTGAGTTGATTCCGATGGCTGGGTACGCAAGTCGCGATCGACCTGCAGACGGAAAGGTGACCGAGCTCTATTCCAAAGCCCTTGTTCTCGAATCGGCAAACCAAACAAAAGCGGTAATCGTAACGCTGGACCTTGTAGGTATCGATCGCGAACTCGCGTCCGAAATTCGACAACTCATTGCAACAAAATACTCGATTATTGCTTCGCAGGTTTTGCTATGTTGCTCTCATACCCACTCCGGCCCCGTCGTCAAAAGGAATCTTGGACCATTGCACTTCTATCGATTGAATCAAGCTCAACGGATGCAAGTCGAGCGGTATGCCGATACGTTGCGTGACACGATCGTTCAAGTGGTCGGAGATGCTTTGAGTCGATTGGAGCCTAGCAAGATCACTTGGGGAGTCGGGCACTCCGATTTCGCTGTGAATCGACGAAACAACAAAGAGGCAGA
>JAYVBW010000923.1:0-1977 GCA_043750255.1 Pirellula sp. | reverse complement strand
ACAATTCAATCGCCTTCACAGGCGCACTAGCTGCCGGTGACAACCCGCAGATTATTCACACCGGATCTATAGAGAGCCGCGAATGCGGCGGCACAGGGTACAGTCCATCGTTCAGATGCGTTATGTCGCCGCATTCGCGGCTCTGACCACCCACCGCGAATCTTTACCGCCGGTTACCACCGGCGGCTAAGCGCTGTCGCCGCATACGCGGATTTAAATCGTCAATTAGCTTTCCAATTGAAGGTGTATATTGTCACGTCCGAATTGATCCGATCGAATCAGCGCTTTGGGGACTCTTGTTTTTAAGCTAGAGCTTGGCACAGTGAGTCTACAATTGGTCACCTCTGCTTCCAGGTAGATTGGGGTCCTAAAAAATCTTTTCGTCGATGCCGGAATGCTACTCTCTGACTTTTACGTGCTAACAAACTCAGACTATTACCCCTACCCTACAGCAATCAGTGTCAATGGTCCCATCGGTGGCATGGAATACCCGATGATCTGTTTTAACGGCCCAAGACCCAAAGAGGATGGAACCTATTCCTCCGACACCAAGTACGGATTGATATCCGTTGTGATCCATGAGGTTGGCCACAACTACTTTCCCATGATCGTCAACAGCGACGAACGGCAATGGTCATGGATGGACGAAGGGCTCAACACGTTCCTCCAGTATTTGGCAGAGCAAGAGTGGCAGGATGAATATCCCTCTCAACGCGGAGAGCCCGAGTTTATCGTGCCTTACATGAAGAGCAATAACCAAGTGCCCATCATGACCAACAGCGAATCGATCATGCAGTTCGGTCCTAATGCATACAGCAAGCCGGCCACTGCTCTTAACATCTTGCGGGAGACCATTTTGGGGCGTGAATTGTTTGATTTTTCTTTTAAGGAGTACGCGCGTCGCTGGAAGTTCAAAAGGCCAATGCCGGCCGATTTCTTCAGAACCATGGAGGATGCGTCGAGTGTCGATTTGGATTGGTTCTGGCGCGGTTGGTTCTACACGACGGATCATTGTGATATTGCAATTGAAAAAATTGAACAATTTCAGGTCGATAAAACATCGCCGGATGAAAAAGCCGAACTTGCCAAAGCGAAAAAGGCCGAACGTCGGCCTTCGCTTTCCAAACAACGTGATAAATCGTTGGAGAAGCGTACGACGCTGTTTCCTGAACTCAAGGACTTCTACAACCAATACGATCCTGCCGAAGTCACCGACGAGCAGCGGAAAGCGTTCGAAAAGTTCAAGAGTGAGCTTTCTGTCAAAGATAAAGTTATGCTGGAAAACACGGACCGATACTACCGTGTATCGTTCAAAAATGTGGGCGGTTTAATCATGCCAATCATCTTGATGATTACCTTCGAAGATGACTCCACGCGTGAGATTCGCATTCCGGCGGAAGCATGGCGAGTCGATAGCACTCAGTGTGAAACTTTGATCGTCGCTGATAAACCTTTGAAGTCGTTGGAACTGGACCCATTCCGAGAAACGGCGGACATTGATCGCAACAACAACTACTTCCCACCAGTTATCGAAGCGACCAAGTTTCAGCTTTTCAAAATGCGACGCAATGCGGATGACAATCCGATGCAAGTGGCAAAGGTGGCCGAGGAGAAGAAAGCTGCCGAATTAAAAGCAGCCCAGATAAAAGCGCCCCAGTCAGTCGCTGAACCAGCAAAGGGTTGGGACGAGAAAAAGGAGCCAACCACTCTGGCAGCAACGGCGAATTCGGACGCGATGCCAAAAACCGAAGTGAAACCAAACGACGAACCAAAAAAGAAAAAGAAGGACAAGTAGAAAACTTAAGCGAGATAACACTTTGGTAGCGGTACGGCGCGAAACAAATCCTCCGAAGGGCTTGAAACGTGATTGACAATTGTTCGCTGCATTTTCGATGCTTCTCGTGTTTGTTAATAATCGGAATTATTAACTTATCCGCTTCCATGTGCTGCGCTCATCCCTTCCACCTTTGTGTTGGC
>JAYVBW010000922.1:0-2235 GCA_043750255.1 Pirellula sp. | reverse complement strand
TGGCTTTCCACGGTCGAAGAAACTTGCCGATAGGTTTCGCTGGTGACGATTAGACGATGCAATGCCTTTAATGACTGATCGGAATCTCGAAAGCGGATCGACAACCAATCGAGTAATTCAGGATGCGTTGGCCTGGCGCCAAGCCGACCGAAATCGTTGGGGGTGTCAACAATGCCGCGACCGAAGTGTTGCAACCAAACCCGATTCACTATCGACCGCCACGTTAGCGGATTGTTGTTGTGGACGATCCACTCGGCGAGTGCCGCTCGTCGCGCGGATTCGGGCATTGGCTCAACCAGCGTAAAATGGCCTGGCAACGAAGCGATGCAAGTCAAAGTGCCTGCAGTCGATTCTTCCATCGGGTTGCGAATATCGCCGCGATCCAATCGGTGAATTGGTCGAGGCCCAGGAGGAGGCTTCAACCCACCGTCGGGTTCAAAGTCCGCTGCTGCGGCATACACCAGTGATGGCTTGGGAAGCGAGGCTAGTTCGCGCGCGACTCGCTGGTGTTCGAAGTGGAGTGCCAACGTTAGCTGTTGTTCCTGCGTGCGGATTTCTTTCACGAGCGATAGGATGGATTCAATTTCCGGAGGTAAGGAAAGAACATCGAACGGAGTTTTGTCAGACGTGATCGACAAACGCGGCCGACCTATAAGATGACCTCCACCGTGCAGTTGCTTGAGCCGAACCGTGATTGTTGTCTCGGTCGAAAGCTTTACCGTATCCTTAAATTCAAACACAGCAACGTGCGACTTGCCAACCTGCGGAAAAATACCCCACGCTGTTGTCTCATTTCCGTCGATCGCACGAGAAATGCCCCAGTCCTTTTGATCGAAATCAGAGGTTGCTTTCGCGATCGAAATCCGGTTGCCGAAACCTATTTCGATTTCGATTTCGGAAAGATGCAAATTACCATTGTCTTGGCGGCCGGGTCCGTGCTGGGGCAATGTACTATCCGCAAGGACTTCCAATCGTAGTCCGGTGATCTCGGGCAGTGTTGAACCACCGCGAATCACATAGGTATCGCGTTCCGGGCGAATTCCACGGGACAGAAAAGAACCGTCGGATTGTTGTTCCAAAGTGCTGCCTTCCAAGCAGGATGCAGATTGAGAAGTCAGCACAACCCAGGAGTTGGCGCGGCGAGCCTGATGGAGCTCCCAATCGTGGACAGCCTGTTGCATATTCGCGCCAAGCAATTCGGCTCTCAAACCTGAGTCTATGTTTTCGAGATGTGCGCGTCGCTGCCTGAGTGATTGCCGAGCTTGTTGAACGGAGGCGCTGGCATCGTAACTGCGATTGGCCCGTTCGACCCCTGCGAAGACCGCTTGCAGTGCATAATAATCGGCTTGAGGAATTGGATCGAATTTATGGTCGTGACAGCGTGCGCACTGCACGGTGAGGCTGGTAAAGTTATTCATAACGTTGGTGAGCATATCATCGCGATCTAGATAGCGGCCTATCTCTCGATCGAGGGTGTCCTCTCGAATATCGCGGAGGGAGCTTTCATCCCAGGGGCCTGCCGCCAAAAATCCGAGCGCCGCTATGGCTACTGGGTCGCCAGGAGAAAGCACATCAGCAGCTATTTGATCGCGCACAAACTGGTTGTATGGCCTGTCCTGATTAAACGCGGCGATTAGGTAATCACGGTATGGCCAAGCGTGTTCTCGAATGCGATCTTGATCATGGCCGTGAGTTTCCGCAAAGTGGGCAGTATCCATCCAGTGGCGAGCCCAGCGTTCACCGTAGCGAGGCGAAGCAAGCAAACGGTCTACCAAATTCTCATAAGCAGTCGGATCCGTGTTGGCAACAAACGCGTCGACTTCTATCGGTGTAGGTGGCAATCCCGTCAAATCGTAGTAGAGTCTGCGAATCAATACGCAAGGCTCGGCTGGTGGCGCGGGATGGAGTCCCTTTTCCTCTAGCTTATTGCGAACAAAAGCATCGATGGGATGCACGCTATCGTCGCGCGTCGGCGGTGGAAAAAACTTGAGCGGCTGTAGCGACCACCACGCCATCCTATCTTCGATCTTTTCATTAGCAGAATCAGGCCAAGTCGCACCCTGATCGATCCAAGCGCGCAGAATACCGATTTGTTCATCCGAAAGCCTTTGGCCTTTGGAGGGCATTTGCATGCCATCGGATTCCCCTGCGACGAATTGAATCAGCGGACTTGAGGCACTATCGAACGGAACAATGTTGGGTGCGTAACTTGCACCACCTGTTAATGCGACATGA
>JAYVBW010000921.1:0-7314 GCA_043750255.1 Pirellula sp. | reverse complement strand
GAATTTTGGAGACTCATTATGACAACAACACTTACTCCCACGCGTTCCACATCACCCGGAAACTCTAGAGACTCTTTTTCTTTGTTACGAAAGGAAATGGAGGAACTGATTTCCAATTTCTGGGGCAACAGCCAAACAAACTGGCTGACGCAGGCTATTTCGCCCGCTTTGGATGTCGTTGAATCGGAGAACTCGTTCCAAGTTAAGATGGACGCTCCGGGCCTTCAGGCCAAAGACATCACGGTTCAAGTGCATGGCAACACTCTAACTTTGAGCGGTCAACGCCAAGAAGAAAAAGAAACAAAGGACAAAACGTTCTACAAAATGGAGAGGCGTCATGGAAACTTTTCGCGGACGGTTTCATTGCCTTGTAGTATCAATGAGAGTGAAGCAGTCGCTGAATATACCAATGGTGTCTTGACTCTGACGCTACCCAAAGCCGAAGGGGCCAAAACAAGGAAGATCGTCGTGAAAGGTTCCTGATACGGGCAGGTTCTTTTGACTTTCTGCCCATAGTCATTTCAACGAGCAGCAGCAATCTTGCAAGAAGTCGGAATAGCATCGGTTCATGTAGTGAGCTTAGGGCAGGCGGCTGATGAGATTATACAGTATGCAAAAGTGTCCAAGACGGATCTAATCGTCGTCGGTGCTCATGGCATGAGTCTGTTAGCACGCGTGTTAATTGGAAGCACCAGCGAAACGGTGGCGCGTCATGCACCTTGTTCTGTCCTCGTGGTACGAGGCACCTATTCACCTCGATCCTTCGATAGCGAACCGCCCCGTATTACCATTGCAACGGACTGTTCGGATGCAGATAGCCAAATTGCTGCTCAAGTCAATGCTATTGGGCTTCCTAAAAACTCCAAACTGCAGTTGGTGTCGGTCATCGAACATCCCTACTTGCTCGAACCAGCCTTTGAGTACGATGTTCAAATCACTCGCGAGACCTCTGCTAGTATGGAGCGGTTGGCCAAACAACTAGAATCCAGTTCTAGCAATATTGAGAAGCACGTATTTGAAAAAGTGCACGTTGGAAGCTGCATTCTTGTTTTCCTAGAGAAACATCCGACCGACATCATTGTGTTGGGGGACAAGGGTCGATCGGCTGTCGGTCGCTTCTTTCTAGGGAGCGTTTCGCGTTCTATTTTGCATCATGCTCC
This sequence comes from Pirellula sp., assembly GCA_043750255.1. Lineage (GTDB taxonomy): Bacteria > Planctomycetota > Planctomycetia > Pirellulales > Pirellulaceae > JBKCUI01. The sequence goes on along the minus strand of JAYVBW010000921.1, from coordinate 6,154 downwards.
CTGTTCCGTTTTGATCGCGAAAAAGCGGTTAGAATAGAGAAAACAATAGGTACTGCCTGTTTACAAGCAATCGGCGTCCGAAATGATCTCTGCCAAAAAAGTCGACCAATTACTTTCTGGGCCTGCTCACGAAATGCCGATTGACCAGTTGCTGTCAGCGGCGGGCGGAGTGCATGTTGAACAAGGGTTACCGACCGTTGAGGTTCAGAAACGTTATGAACTATTCGGCGAGAACCAGTTGACCGAGGCACCGCCCATACCGACTTGGAAAAAGCTTGTGGCTCAATTCAAGGATTTGGTGATTTTGATTCTGATTGTCGCCGCAGTTGTCTCCGGCGCGTTGGGTGAGTGGGTGGATGCACTGGCGATTTTAGCGATAGTGGTGCTAAACGGCGTGATTGGTTTCGTACAGGAGCAACATGCGGAACAGGCCATGTCCGCGCTGCGAAAAATGTCCGCCCCCTCGGCCAAGGTTGTGCGCGACGGAACACATCAAACGATTCCGGCCATCACACTCGTACCGGGTGACATCATCCTGGTGGAGGCGGGCGACAACATTCCGGCCGATGCGAGGCTTGTTCAGGCCTTCCGGTTGAGTGTCCAGGAGGCGGCACTGACCGGCGAATCCGTTCCGGTCGAGAAGAACGCAGACTTGGTACTTGTGCCAGATACCCCTTTGGGCGATCGCTACAACATGATCTACATGGGTACCGTCGTCGCCGCAGGCAAAGCCTGGGCAATGGTCACCGCCATTGGAATGCAAACTGAATTGGGACACATTGCAGGCATGCTGGCGCGGCATGAGCCGGAGCCGACCCCGCTGCAACGACAACTGGCAGACCTGGGTCGCGTGTTGATTGTAATTTGCGTGGTCATTGTTGGGCTGATTTTTGGATTGCAGGTTTGGCGTGGCGGAAATGTAATCGAAGCGTTTCTCGTTTCGGTCAGCCTGGCGGTTGCCGCTGTTCCCGAAGGTCTTCCGGCTGTAGTGACGATTGCACTCGCCCTCGGTGTTCAACGGATGGCCAAACGAAACGCCCTGGTTCGGAAGTTGCCGAGCGTCGAGACGCTTGGTTCGGTATCGGTGATCTGCTCAGACAAGACCGGCACATTGACTCGCAATGAAATGACCGTGCAGGAGATCGTCACGTCGTCCGAACGGGTTCGCGTCACAGGTATCGGTTACGTGCCGCACGGCGAATTTATTCGAGAGGAAATAGCTATAACACTGTCTGAGGGGGACGATTTACATCTCGCGGTCAAAGTCGGAGCTTGGTGCAACACTGCGGAAGTTATACCCAATCCGAACGGCGATCAAGCATGGCAGGTCATCGGCGATCCGACGGAAGGAGCGCTTGTCGTCGTCGCGATGAAAGCGGGACTTGACCTCTCAACTAGACGAGCTGCAATCATGTACGAGATTCCGTTCGACTCGACTCGAAAATTGATGTCAATCGTGGTTCGTGATCGTGACGCTAAGGTGCTGTATTGCAAGGGTGCTCCGGAAGTCCTGCTCGCGAAATGCAACCAAGTGCATCGTCAGGGTAAGATCGAGTCAATGACTGACGAATTCCGGCAACGACTTCTTGCTGCGAACGCTGAATTGGCTACGCAAGCGTTACGTGTGTTGGCCTTGGCCTATCGGCCCAATGTCACCGACAAGTTGGAGTCGGATCTCGAAACACAACTCGTGTTCGTTGCCTTGATGGGAATGATCGACCCGCCGCGCGAAGAAGCAAAGGTTGCCGTAGCTAAATGCAGAGCCGCTGGGATTCGTCCTGTTATGATTACAGGCGATCATCCCGCGACTGCGTTCGCTGTCGCAAAAAAGCTTGGCCTAGCTAACGGCGATGAACGCGTTTTGTCGGGGACCGAGCTCCAACAAATGTCCGACGAGCAACTAGCCGAGCAAGTCGAACACATTGCGGTGTACGCTCGTGCCATTGCTGAGCACAAGCTGCGGATCGTCAAAGCGTGGAAATCTCGAGGGTATGTCGTTGCCATGACGGGCGACGGAGTCAACGACGCGCCAGCGGTAAAGGCTGCCGACATCGGCATCGCGATGGGCATTACCGGCACCGACGTAACCAAAGAAGCATCGGACATGGTGCTCACGGACGACAACTTCGCTTCGATTGTAAGCGCTGTCGAAGAAGGCCGCAGCATCTTCGATAATATTCAGAAGGTCCTGCAGTTTTTGCTGTCGTGCAACTTCGGAGAAATTCTCCTGATGCTTGTAGCGAGCCTGTTAGGATGGCCAGCACCGTTGTTGCCAATCCAATTATTGTGGATCAATCTCGTGACGGACGGACTGCCTGCGCTCGCGTTGTCGCTGGAGCCGCCAGAACCCGGCGTGATGAACCGTCCGCCTCGTAGGTCTGGTGAGTCCATTCTCTCCTGGCGTTTGGGCTTCGTTATTCTCATTCAAGGATTTCTAGTCGGACTCGTTGGCATCCTGGCATTTGGGATAAGTCTGCAACACGCACCTGATAATATAGGTCGAGCGCGGGCAATGACCTTTTGCGTGCTCGTTTACGCTGAACTGTTTCGCGCTCTCGCCGCACGCAGCTCGACATTGACTTTAGGCCAACTGGGGTTTTGGACCAATCCCCAACTGTTGCTTGCGATCATCGTCTCCGGAATGCTCCAGGTGAGCATAGCCGTGTTCCCCTTTACTCAGAACGTTTTTGACGTGCCAGCGCACTCGTTGGGCGAATGGAGTACGATTGTCGTGCTGGCTCTCACTCCAGTGACGGTTATCGAAGTGTTCAAATTGATCAGCCAACACTTCCGCACAATTCGTGAAGTCGTAAAGCCAGGAGTTTTGCAATGAACTGGAACCGTCTTATTCTAAGAATTGGAACGATACTGGGAGTGATCGCTCTGTTGGTGGCATTGATCGCGTGGTGGCCGACAGGCACGAAGGAGGTTGCCGCCGTCGGCGAGATATGGACGTGCTCTATGCACCCACAGATTCGTTTGACGAATCCCGGTGCTTGTCCAATCTGTGGTATGAAGCTAATTCCGATCTCGCAATTACCCAACGCGAAAGACGATCTCGAAAAACGCGCAGGACTAGAAACGGAAGCGATCCTCCGCCGCGAGCTTTTCAAGGAGATTCGCACCGTTGGAAAACTCGATTACAGCGAACGTCAAGTGGAACTGATCACGGCTCGCATAGCGGGGAGAGTCGATCGTTTGTACGTGGACTTTACCGGAATTGAAGTCAAAGAGAATGACCATCTTGTCGATATCTATAGCCCCGAATTGTATTCAGCTCAGGCCGAATTGATTCGATCATTGGAAGCCTACGGGGCACGCGGTTTGGGGAGCGAGCGCTCTCTAGATCGATTCGCTGAATCGAATCTTTCGGCCTCGCGTGAGAAGCTGCATTTGTGGGGATTGCGACCAGAGCAAATCGCAGAAATCGAACGGTCGAGAAAGATACAAACACACGTTACGATCTATGCACCTCTCCACGGCACGGTCATTGAGAAAAGTATTCGTCGCGGGCAGTACGTCAAGGAAGGAGACCCACTCTACCGAATCGCCAACCTTGATCCGATTTGGCTCTACCTCAATATATACGAGGTTGATGTGGCCTGGGTGCGATTCGGCCAACAGTTGGAAGTGACACTGGAGGCGTTCGCGGGAGAGACCATTCAGGGTATAATAACGTTTATCGATCCCTTTCTCGACGATGCGACGCGGACACTCCGAATACGTGTGAATCTTAAGAATCCAGATCGCCGTCTTAAGCCACAGATGTACGCAAAAGCCACCATACGAGTGCCACTTCGAGCCGACGGTTCTCCACAACCAACCGGAATGGAAGGTAAATATATTTGCCCGATGCATCCGGAAGTAATACAAGTCGAACCAGGAAAATGTTCCTTCTGCGAAATGCCACTGGAGCGTGTTCCTGATTCTCGTAATGGTCATCCAAAAAAAGAGCCGACAGCGCTAGCCGCAGGTTCTTTGATGCCAAATAGCGATGACAACATGGCATTGGCCATTCCTGTTTCGGCTGTTCTCGACACCGGACGACGGCAAATTGCTTATCGATTAACGAAAGAGGGAGTTTACGAATTAGTCGAATTAACGCTTGGCTCGAGAGGCCAAGCCACCGATGATGCCGGATTGCGACGTGACTATTACTTGGTTCTCGATGGCCTAAAGGAAAACGACCAGGTAGTTGTCCAAAGCGGTTTCCTGCTCGATAGTCAGCGGCAAATCGAGGGGATGCCAAGTTTGCTCTATCCGACCGGACAGACTGCGAGCATGTCTGGGCACACAGCGCATGGTGGATCGTCGACAAAGGCCAGCGGCTCCAGTTCAACAACTCCGCCTGTTACCACGATGCCTGCTGGCCACCAACACTGATCTCACCTCGGAGTAATTCATGACGAACGTTATTATCCGATGGTGTTTGAACAACCGGTTTTTGGTAGTTCTTGTTTCATTGGTTATTCTAGGTGTGGGCTATTACTCGCTGACGCATGCCACGATCGATGCGATCCCCGACATTGGTGATAAGCAAGTCATCGTCATTGCAGACTGGCCGGGGCGGTCTCCGCAAGATGTCGAGGATCAAGTCACTTATCCACTCACGGTCAGCTTGTCGGGTACGCCGGGCGTGAAGTCGATTCGCTCCTTCTCCGGCTTCGGGTTCTCAATGGTTTACATCATCGTCAAAGATGAAGTGGACTATTACTGGGCTCGGTCGCGCGTGCTCGAACGGATGAATGTGGCATTATCCAAGTTGCCAGAAGGAGTCGTTCCCACGCTGGGGCCAGACGCGACCGCGCTCGGGCAGATTTTTTACTATACGCTCGAAGCGGACGGAGCCGATCTCCAGCAACTGCGCTCTCTTCAGGATTGGTATATCCGTTATCAGTTACAAGCGGTCGAGGGGGTAACAGAAGTAGCTACGCTCGGCGGTTTTGTGAAACAGTACCAGATTGACGTCATGCCAGAAAAGCTTCGCGCGCAACGTGTGACATTGCCGGAACTCTACGAATCGGTTCGTCGCAGCAACGTCGACGTTGGGGCTCAAGTTGTCGAGAACAACCGCTTCGAGTTCTTTATTCGCGGCAAAGGCTTCGTAAAAAGCGTGGCAGACATCGAAGACATCGTCATACGCCAAGAAGCTGGTACGCCGATCTTTGTGAAGAACGTCGCTACCGTGCAGCTTGGCCCGGAGTTTCGGCGTGGTACGCTTGATAAAGCAGGTCGCGAAGCCGTTGGCGCGGTCGTGCTGATGCGTTATGGCGAAAATCCTCGCGAGGTGATCCGCCGATTGAAAGCTCGCATCGCTGAGATTGAGCCGGGCTTGCAAATTCTGCTGGCCTCCGGCAAAGTCGCGCCGGTCAAGCTCGTGCCGTACTACGACCGAACCGAAATCATTCAGGAGACGATGGCCACGCTGAAGAATAACTTGATCGAAGAATCCATCGTCGTCGGACTGATCGTCATCATGTTTCTGCTGCACTTGCGAAGTTCGCTGGCCGTGCTGCCGACGCTGCCCCTGGCGTTGGCCATGACATTCACTGCGATGTATTGGTTCGGTGTGGACAGCAACATCATGTCGCTGGCGGGGATCGCTATCGCCATCGGCGATGTGAGCGACATGGGAATCATCATGACCGAGAACATCTATCGCCGTCTGGCCGCCGAACCGGAACGCCCTTATGCCGAAGTCGTCTACGAAGCCGCGTGCGAAGTCGGCGGAGCGATCGTCAGTGCCGTGTCCAATACGGTCATTTCGTTCATTCCAGTATTCGCTTTGACTGGACCGGAAGGAAAGATGTTTCAGCCACTGGCCTACACCAAGACGTTCGCCATCGCAGCCTCGGTTATCCTCGCGATCACGGTCGTCCCCGTGCTGAGTTACTATCTGCTTAAGCCGGTAGTTTGGTCGAAGCGGCGGTCGCTTCTGGTTGGTTGCGTGGCCGGATTGCTGACGATCGTGACGCTCCGATTGGCCGTCGCGTGGGGCCTCGGACTGAGCGGCCTCTGGACTGGCTGGCCCACCGCGATCGGTGCGGGATTACTCGTCACTGCGCTCGTCTACCGCATGGCGCGCGAGCGTCTACTGCCGCTAGAAGAAAACCGCGTCTCGCGAGCGATATTCATCGTCTATAAGCCAGCACTG
>JAYVBW010000920.1:0-1999 GCA_043750255.1 Pirellula sp. | reverse complement strand
CGATTCGAGGACTTTGCGAACAATGTCGTCGGAAGTCTTTTCTTCCGCTTCCGCTTCGTAAGTCAAGATGATGCGATGTCGGAGCACTTCGTATGCGATATCTTTTACATCTTGGGGAGTGACGTAACCTCGTCCAGCCAAAAATGCATTCGCTCGGGCTGCAAGGCACAGATTGATGGAGGCACGCGGCGAGGCACCGCATTGAATCAGCGGTTTGAGTTCCTTGAGCCGAAACTCCTCGGGATGCCGAGTCGCGGCCACCACATCGAGAACGTAGTCTTTGATTTTGTCGTCCATGTAAATCATCGAAACGGTCTTCTTCATTTCTAACAATTGAGATGGGTCCAATACCGGTTGCACCTCGCGTCGAAAATCCTCGAGGACAGTATCTACAACTTTGCGCTCTTCGGCTTTGGTCGGATAGCTGACGACAACTTTAAGCATGAATCGATCGACCTGGGCTTCTGGAAGCGGATACGTTCCTTCTTGCTCGATTGGGTTTTGCGTAGCCATAACGAGGAAAGGCTCATCGAGTGGGTAGGTCGTATCGCCGATTGTTACCTGATGCTCCTGCATGGCTTCCAGCAGTGCTGACTGCACTTTCGAGGGAGCACGATTGATTTCGTCGGCCAAAACTAAGTTGGCAAAAATTGGCCCCTTACGCGTACCGAACGACCCTTCACGAGGATTATAAATCATGGTTCCGATCAAGTCGGCAGGCAGTAGGTCTGGCGTAAATTGAATGCGTTGGAACTGGCAATGAATTGCGTTGGCAAGCCCCTTAATAGCAGTTGTTTTTGCAAGTCCAGGGAGCCCTTCGAGGAGCACATGACCGCCAGTGAGGAGCGCAATCAAAAGTCGCGACAACATGACGTCTTGCCCGATCAACACCTTTCGAACCTCCGCTCGGATGCGCTCAAGCTGATCGGTATGCTTGAGAACTTGTTCCTTAATTCGTTGTATATCAACACTCATTGGTCATCTTAACCCTTGACATCGTGACACAAAATGCAACTTAGGCAACGCATTAACCCGGACTAGTCGCGGGGATTTGAAAACTAGCGCCCAACGGCTAATCAACAATCCGCGTTACGCCTTGATTTTCCCAGGTCCGGCTATTTTCGCAAGGCTTATCTGTTTTTTCAAGGAGTTGAGGCGAGATTGTGCACGGAACGCGTGCCCGTGTTGCGTTGCCAAAGAGAGTGGCCGCAGCTCAAATAACCCATTCTAAACTTCCCATGATTTAGGATGACGTAAATTGCAATCGCCAACAGAAGTACAAAGACTTGCGTTGCGAGATCGTCCCGCAAGATCCGCGTTGATGCATCAGAGCTGGAATGACTTACTTTTTTTGCATTGGTACATCGAACCCGCAGTGATCCAGCAGTTGTTGCCAGCGGGCTTGTTCGTGGATTGTTTTGACGGAAATGCATTCCTCGGCGTCGTTCCGTTTTTCATGAAGAATATCCGATTCCGTGGGACGCCTTCGCTGCCTTGGTTATCGAACTTTATGGAACTCAACCTTCGGACCTACGTGTTTGATGAGATGGGTAGGCCGGGAGTATGGTTCATTTCCTTGGACTGCAACCAACCGCTTGCTGTTTGGGCGGCCCGAACACTCTTTCATTTGCCATACCAGCATGCGTCTATGCAAGCTTCATTAAAGAATAACAAAGCGATCGATTATCACTCACAGCGATCAACCCGAAGAAATGCAAACGAATCGAGTCAATTCGTTTATTCGCTTCAGAACAATGTTACCTATGCTCAGCCAGGCACGCTCGAATTCTTTCTAACGGAGCGCTACCTGTTATTTGCAGTCACTCGTCGAAAGCAGATTCTCAGAGGGCAGGTGCACCATACCCCGTATCCACTTTGCAATGCCGAAGTGCGGCACGTCGAAACGGACCTGTTCGAATTGAATGGGCTACCTTCGATACATCGTCCATGTGATCATGCGATTGGCTCGCGCGGTGTCAACGTCGAGGTGTTTGCGCTT
>JAYVBW010000919.1:0-2064 GCA_043750255.1 Pirellula sp. | reverse complement strand
CCGCGAATAGCCAATAGCTTATCCACAGCGACCAGAAAATCTTCGTCGAGAGTTTCTGCAAGGGAATGAATAGATTGGGCAGTTTGTTGGAGTATTTCTGAGCCTCGCGCAAGTCGCTTTCGCTTTGCGGTCGCGCTAGCACCGTTTCGACGGGCTGGTAATCGCATGTTCATCGCCGTCCCTGGCTGATTGAGTTTCGAATCATCCGTTTCCATCGCTGTTCGACTTGGAACTTGCGACAGCATCTCAACCGGCTAGACTAGCATAATAATGCGATATGCGACAACACCGAAGTCTCTCATTTGCTAGCAATAGAATCAATGCATCGGTCGGACATTTTGGGAATTCTGTACTTACTCCTTACTGCTTGTACTTCGCTTTATACTTTTCATTCAACTGCGTATGCTTGCTCGACAAGTCGACTTGGCGGCCTTGGATGTAAGCCTTCAAAACTTGCGTGGGTGTTTCTAAAATATTGCCGTCCGTAAGTATCAACGTGGCATCTTTGCCAACGGACAACGATCCTGTCGCATGTATAATTCCGCCCTCCGAAAACCACTATGTTCTCCCCCGTTGAAAACTTTCACTAGAACTGTATGCCACCATGGGCGAGTTCCAAACCAATGACTCAGAAGCGACGATTGACGAGCTGCGTCGACAATACAACGAGCTGGCCGAGTTGGCTGGCTCTTTGGCCCATGAAATCAAAAATCCACTGTCTGTGATCCACATGAACGCGGACTTGCTCTGCGAAGAGCTTGAGGAAAGCCATTGGCCTGGACAGCGACGTGCCATAGCTAAAGTCGACATGATTCGGCAGCAGTGCAATCGATTGGATAACCTTCTTCGCGACTTCTTGCGGTTTGCACGAATGCGCGATTTAGAGATGACGCCCGGGTCGCTAAACGATCAGATTGAATCGGTGTTGCTTCTGTACCAAGCGCAAGCGGATCGCTCTCTCATTCGGCTTCAAAAATACCTCGATCCCAATCTTCCCAACATCAAATTGCACAGCGACTCACTGCAAGCTGCTCTGCTAAACCTTGTCAAGAATGCACTTGAGGCCATGCCAGACGGCGGTGAATTGTTGGTCCGAACGTATACCGTACCTGGGGGCGTTGCGATGGATATGATCGATACAGGTTGTGGCATGGACGAAATAACCGCCATGCGAATGTTCGAACCGTTCTACTCAACCAAGCATGGCGGCTCAGGACTTGGACTGCCGACCGCTCGCAAAATCATAGAAGCTCACGGTGGCCGCATCGCTGTTCAAAGCGAAGTTGGACGCGGTACGAAGTTCGTATTGGAATTTCCAACACCGATCCGACTCGCCGTTTGAATATCAGTACCGTTTGAATATCAGTACCCCCAACGCCAAGTCGTAATGACCCCTTGTTCAGGAAAGCATTGCGAGGCATATTGATACCTAAGCATTGTGCGATCTTTCATTGTCGCCTTTCTCTCCGCGAAAGAATGGAAAAACGCTACTTTCGCCGAGCGAAAGGCGACACTTGTTTTCCGCACGATGCTAAGAGGCATTTTGATACCTAAATCGTCGCGCTTTTTCAACCCTTAAGGCGAACAGCCCCAGTCCGCATAACCAAAAGTTACCATGTCTGATCTCAAAACGATTCTATCTCTACTTAATTTTACTCGTGAACGCCTCGTCGGCTCCCTAGAGGGTATTGCGAAGTCCGGGCAAGATGTGCAACAAGTCCTCGGTTGGCGGCCAGGTGTCGGGCGGGCACATATCGCTTGGCAGGCGATGCACTGCGCCGCCACGCACGACAAATACGTCAACGTGCGAATCCAAGGTGGCGTACCAAACGACCCGTCCTTGTGCGAATCCTTTGCTGGCGGTTCGACTCCCTCCGATGAAAATGTACCCCCGCTCTCATCGATTCTCGAAAAACTCGCTGTAAATTTCGATGCGTTCAAGGCGTTTCTGAATTCTGCGGACCTGGCGAAAGTGACCGATTTCCCAAACCATATTCAACGAACGACGGCCGAATCCGCGATACTTTTGGCCTGGCACGAAGCACATCATCAGGGGCAGATCCA
>JAYVBW010000918.1:0-1564 GCA_043750255.1 Pirellula sp. | reverse complement strand
CAGTGCTATAGTGTAGCCCATTTGTACATTAGCCCAAGCCTATCCGGAAAACGAATACCGCGCTGCGAAACCGCAATCTAGCTTTCTACCGAAGGAATCGACCAGACTGGCTTGTTTGATTTCACAGTTCGAAACACTTTCAGCTCCATGATGCTGAGCAAGCGTCTCATTGATTTCCCGAACTGCGATATGCGACGAGTGGCCACATAGTAGCACCGCCCGGCGCTGGTCTGAAAGCAATTGCCAGCAATCCTTTAACAAAGGCATCAGATGGCGATGGATTTCCCATCGTGTGCCTTTGGCTCCATGACCATAGGTTGGCGGGTCGAGAAGGATCGCTTCATAGTGCGTGTTGCGCCTAAGTTCGCGTTTTACAAACGTAGCGGCATCGTCGACTATCCACCGAATCGATACCCTGTCAAGATCAGAATAGGCACAATTCTCACGAGCCCAACCAACCGTTGGTTTGGAGGAGTCCACGTGGGTCACGGCACAACCGGCTCGGGCTAAAGCGAGGGTAGTTGCTCCGGTATACGCGAACAGACTGAGGACTCTTGGTGCCTTCGCAAGCACTGCATCATCGAGAGACATTTTTTCCAAGAGCCATGGCCAATGTCCCCAATGTTCAGGAAAGACACCAACCTGGCCAGCCGGAGTTGGTTTGAGTAACATTCGAATGCCATCGCATACGCAGAACCAATTTTCTTCGGTGGTTGGTGCTTTGGAGTTAAGGTCATGCCAACGGTCTTTTTCTTTCAGCGAATAGGAAAGTTCCGCTTGATCCCAAAGGCTCGACCCCTTTTTCAACGACATGGCACCGGGACAAGGACGATCGACGATTCTGTCCCCGAATTGCTCCAGTTTTCGGCCCATTCCGAAATCGAGCAATCGATAATTGGACTCGGGAAAAGTCGTTTGGTTCATTGACTACCGATGGCACGCGTGGAGGTTCGAATCGGACCATCTTAGTCTTATCAGAATGGATCGGTAGTCTCCACCGCGAATCACGGTGAAGACCATCGAGCCACAATTTTCAATTTTCAGTTATTCTTCTTTGGCTGACGGATAAACATGGGTTGCCTCTTAGGTTCAGGCGGAGTATCCATTGCGGACTCAGTTGAGTTGGAATTGGAAAAAACACCAGTTTTGATAGAGTCGTCTGAGTCAGTTGTTCGGATCGATTTCATTCCCGTTTCCAAAAGCGGTGGTATTTGGGTGGTGATTTGGACTGAATTCCTTTTTTGATTTTTTTTGATTTTTTCGGGAGGGCTGTACCCTGCGTCGGGCCAATTCGCGTTGGATTGCGTTATGTCTGCTGCTCGATCTGGATGCTGTTTTTCCGGCGTCCAAACCCGTGGGGAATGGGAAAGGGAATTGCCGTCTGTCAAGTTGGGAGCAATTGATACCAAAGGAACTCGTTCGGTTTTGAGGACGTCGCGAATGTCATGCTGAACCTCATTCCAGGGTACAAGAGTTACCTTGGGCGGCCCAATCAATCGCGATTCATCACTTTCCTGATTCACGGCGGAGACCGCCGTGACACGTTGTTGATTTGAGGAATTGA
>JAYVBW010000917.1:0-9045 GCA_043750255.1 Pirellula sp. | reverse complement strand
AGACCGTCTACATGGACGGCAAAAGGCGACTGTTTCAGTAATCTCAATCGGCCCATCCATGGATGAAACAACCCGATTCTCCGTGGTCACTGGACATTTGCATGCGCAACTTGGACAGGAGGCATTGTTCAGATCCATAACGGCAACCTCACGCGATCTCTCGCTCTGAATCATCCGGCTCAGCTCTTGCCCCAATGCATGTGCTGGCAATTCAATTTGATCAAAATGGGGAGTCTTATTCCCCTGCTCTGCGGCTTGCAATTGCGCAGCAACCGAGGCCACTTGTTTTAGTAAACTTCCAAGTTTTTCCTTGAGTAACGACTGCTTCGCGTCCATGCGATTTCATCTCCTAGTTTGAATAATGATCCCCTCAGGCTCCTATTCCACCTAGACTACCATAACTAATCGGAATTCTCCTATTGCAATCCCTGCCTGTTTCTGGGCCCCTACAAAAGCTGACATGCACCCCGCCTCGCCGAGCGGCTCAGATTCACTTATTGCTATTGCTCCAAGCCTCTATTCTCCCCTATCTTCCGCGTCGGCGGAGGTTGCGCGCATATTTTATCCGCCGTTACGCATTCACATGCATGTTCGGAAATATCGAAATCGCGAACGATGCTCATTTTCCAAGGATGGAAAACGACGATGGAAAAGAATCCAAAATTGACAACAGGTCTATTTCGCTCTTGCTTTGACAAGCGTTGGCTTTGCCTGCCCCTAATTTCGGCTGCTTTACTCAATTTATCTTCACCGGCCATCGCGCAGACGATTCCCAGCAAAGTCAGCATACCACCCTCGCCAACGGCTAAAACCGAGCGTGAATGGATTTGGTATGCCGACACTCAAAGTGAGTCTCGAAGAGGAGATGCCTACTTTCGACGGGTCATGGACTTACCGGATATCGAAAAAGCGTTCATCGAGTTCGAAGCGGATGAATCCTGTGAAGTATTCGTGAATGGTAAACGCGTTGGGACGAGCAAAGCAGCCCGTACTATCGAGCGCGTGGACGTATCCTCTGCGGTCCGGTCTGGGAAAAATATTATCGCAATCCGCGCAAGCAACCGCCAAAGCGACGGTGTGGGACTCAAGATTGGTTTCATGTTCAAACCGATTGATTCCAAATGGCGTATCGTGGTCAGTGATGCTGACTGGAAAGCAAGCAAAACGGCCTCCCAGAACTGGCAACTGTTGCGATTTGACGACGCCAAGTGGAATGCAGCGATCACTATCGATAGCAATAACAAAGCTGTTGTGAAGTCGGAGACTGCCAAGGTTAAAACAACTCCTGTAGTTGCTTCGCTTGGAGACTATGATTCTAAGAAGGGACCGCCACCCGCAGACCGATTTACAACCAAGCCTGGCTTTGTCGTGGACGAAGTGATCGATCACGCATCCATCGGTTCCATTGTCGCGATGGCGTTCAATGAGTTCGGCCACATTGTGGCTTCACAAGAGGGTGGTCCGTTAGTTTTGATATACGACGCCGACAAAGATGGCACACCTGAAAAGAGTCGTGTTTATTGCGAGCTCATTAAAAACATTCAAGGCATCTTGCCTCTCAACGGAGACGTATATGTAACCGGCGATGGTCCAGAGGGCTCAGGCCTTTATCGACTCATGGACGAAGATCGGAACGGCCAACTTGAAAAATCCGATCTACTGCTCAAATTCCAAGGTGCACCTGGAGAGCATGGTCCACACCAAATTGCATTTGGTCCCGATGGCTGTATTTACATCGTCGTTGGAAATCACTCGAAACTTAGCACGCCTGTCGATGAAAGCAGTTCGTACCGATTGTCCTACGAGGGAGATCTTGTTCAGCCTCGCTTTGAAGATCCAGGTGGGCACGCTGAAGGCATCAAGGCACCCGGTGGAACAGTAGTGCGATTGGAATTGGCAACAAAAAAAGTCCAGATTGTTGCCGGAGGTCTACGCAATGCCTACGATCTTGCTTTCCATCCAAACGGAAACTTGTACGTGCACGATAGCGACATGGAAGCAGACATTGGTTCGATTTGGCACAGAACAACTGGCTTGTTTCGAATTTCCGAAGGTGGTGAGTACGGCTGGCGCAGCGGCTGGGCAAACTGGCCAGAATACTATCTGGATCGGCTGCCAGCTCTAGCCTCATCAGGTCGTGGCTCTCCAACAGGAATGGCGATCTACTCACACTTTAAGTTTCCCGCGAGATACCATCGGTCGTTGTTCATGGCCGATTGGTCTGAGGGACGAATCCTGTCCATGAACGTCGAATCGACAGACAAGTCCAAGGGCAAGATGGAGGATTTCGTTACGGGAACTCCGATGAACGTTACGGATTTGGAGGTCGGTCCGGATGGTTGGCTCTATTTCAGTACCGGTGGACGTGGGACCGATGGCGGCATTTACCGAGTCCGATGGGTTGGAGAGATCCCTGCGCAAGTAACGGACTTGGGAAGTGGGATAACCAAAGCAATCCGACAACCACAAATCTATTCGGCTTATGGTCGTCAAGCCGCAGCCGTTCTAAAGAAAGAATTGGGGTCGGAATGGGCAGAACAAATTGCTGGCGTTGCGTATAGCAGCGAAAACCCCGCCCGCTATCGAATGCAAGCCCTGGATCTTATGCAATTGCTGGGTCCCATCCCAACAACCGAAATGCTAATCGAATTGAGCAATAGTTCTAGCGAGCAGGTTCAAGTCAAGTGTGCTCGAATGCTTGGTCTGCACAGTGACGATAACGATGCCCAGATGCAGCTCCGAAAATTGCTGCGAGATGAGAACGAATCGGTTCGCATTGCAGCATGTGAGTCGATTCTTCGACTTGGTGTGATTTGCGAACCCTCGGAATTGAAGGCGTTGTTGCAGAGCAATACGAGAGAAGAGCGATTCGCGGCTCGGCAGGCCTTGGCAATCGTGGAGAACGACAAATGGCGCAACAGCTTTTTGAGCGACACCTCCAGCCGAGTGGTGATCAACGCTGGATTGGCTCTGATTGCAACTGAACCGAACCGCGAAAATGCAGGGCTAGTTATCGACAACCTAATGCGTTTATCTCACGGTTTCGTGAGCGACGCAGACTTTGTCGACTTGCTTCGAGTTATGCAAATCGCACTTCATCTCAATGCAGTTGAGCCCACGAGCCTTCCAGCCTTAAAGGCATTAGTCGAAAAGGAATTCCCGGCTGGAAATTCAGCTATCAACTGCGAACTAGTGCGCCTTGCAACTTACATGCAGTGCGATATTGTTCCGCAAGCGATCAAGTTCTTGCAGTCGGACGTTGCTATGCCAGAGCGAATGCTGATCTCGATGCATTTGCCTCTGATTCGGCACGAATGGACCTCCGTTGAGCGAATGACCGTCCTACAGTTTTTAGAGACGGCACAGAAGGCAAAAAGTGGAAGTTCGTATCAACTATACGTTATGAAAACATCGCAAGCGCTAGCCAATTTCCTAACGGAATCCGAATCGATTCGTATCTTAGAACTAGGTGAGCAATATCCCAACGCAGCCTTGTCCGCCCTGTTCAAAACGCCGGAACAATTAACACCCGAGCAGATCCAAACTTTGATTCAACTCGATAGTGCGATCGACAAAGGTGGTTTGGAGGAAGATGTTTTCAAACGACTCAAGACAGGCATCACAGCCGTCCTTTCGAATCAGCACGATGATGCCGCACTTGAACATTTGCGTGAACGTTGGCGAAAAAGTCCTGACCGTCGAGCTACTATTGCATTGGCAATGGCTCAGCGACCTGACGAGCGCAATTGGGACTATCTGGTTCGTTCCATTTCACTCTTGGATTCATTTGCGGTCTCAGACGTCTGCGATTGTTTGCGTAAGATTGACGTAGCCACAGAAGACCCTGAAGCGTTGCGACAGACTATTCTCCAAGGCTGCAAACTGTTCGAGGCTGGACAGGATCCGAAGCCAACGATTCAACTTATAGAGTATTGGACAGGAGAGAGCATGAACAAGCCTCAGGATAAAAAACAGTCTCCCATGTCCGCGTGGCAGAAGTGGTACGAAATGAGATTCCCCGATTTGCCGCCCGCCGTATTGGCTACGGCAACGGAACAACCAAGATGGTCACTCGGCTTTCTCGAACAGTTCTTGTCGGGTGAACAAGGCAAATTTGGCGAGAAAACAAACGGCGCACAGATCTTTGCAAAAGCTCAATGCAGTTCGTGTCACAAGCTAGATACGCTGGGCAATGGCTTTGGTCCAGACTTGACAAGCGTTACAAAACGTTTCACGCGGTCGGAATTTTTGGAATCCGTGCTTTTTCCTTCGCATGTAATTAGCGATCAATACGCTTCGAAAAAGGTTCTAACGACGAACGGACAAATCTATACGGGTATCACCATTCAGACAAAACAGGGACTGACGGTACGAACCAAGGAGAACAAAGAGCTGCTAGTGGCAAAGGCCGATATCGAGGAAGTGTTGCCAAGCAAAGTATCCGCCATGCCTGCGGGTCTGCTGGATACGCTGACCCCTTCCGAGATTCGTGACTTGCTTTGCTTCATCGGCTACTTGCCACAAGAGAATATCGCCGAGGAGAAACCCATTACCGTGCGGCGTTAGTGTATTGTTTAGTTTAGGTTTTTGGATTGAGTCGCAGGCACTCAGTGCGAACGCATACGGACGTTCTTGAATTCCACCCACATTGGCTTGCCCGCATGAAGCTGCACAGCCAGAATCCCCTCTTTCAACGCAAGCTTAGGCTCGTTATCGGTGAAATCAAGAATCAATCGGTTGTTCAAGTAATGTTGAATTTGAGCTCCCTTTCCGATAATCACAACGTCGTTCCAATCATCCAGCTTAAATAGTTTTTTGAATCCTTCTTGATCGATGAGTGAATTGGATTCTACTTTCTTGCCTTCGGTTCCCCAAGTTGCCTTTTCACCAACTAAACAAATTCGGCCACGGTTGCCACCTTCATCGTAGATAAAACTGGAAGTATTTGGAAACGTGACTTCATTGCGAAGTTCATGTTGATAACCGCGTACGACCCAAGCGTTTTTCACCTTGTCATCCGTGATGTGATTGGAACGGTACTGAATGCCAGAATTATTGTCTGCATTGCAACGGAATGACAGTCGCAGCTCGAAGTCCTTAGTCGTACCCTTTTTCCAAATCAAAAAAGTATTTCCAGCAGCAGGGGATTCAGCGGTCGTTTCGCCGTGAATCACACCGTCGCGGACGCTCCAAAGTCTAGGATCTCCGTCCCATCCATCCAAGTCTTTGCCATTGAAAAGCGACTGCATGTTCGACTCTGGGGGTGCCAGCGTTGGACCGTCTGCCGCCACCGCAATGGTCGAGATACAGAGCACGAAAGGGAGGGCTAAAAATCGCATCAAAATGGACTCCGAGAGGGAATTAGAGGTCATGGAAAGCTCCTGATTATGATCCCCGTTCAGCTAACTGCAAACGCCTGATGTAGGATCGTCTACAAAAAAGACCAGCTCGTACTTCGGCTAAACCATCTTAACGAGCATACCAAACGACAAGCCGCTCTAACTCTCCCGACGAGAGCATTTGAAGACGCACGCGATGCAATTGCCCCGTTAGTGACGCAAACCCCTGGCCGCGATCGAGGGCTACGACGATCTGGATCATGTCCTCCGAGGTCGGATTGCGACCGTGCGAAACCCAACGCAAAAGCCAAAGTCCCACCGGAAAAAGGGAGACCAGCCCTCGAATGCTCTCGACGACCGACCAACCTTTTCGATCTGCCAGAGCATAAATATAGGATGCCGAACTCGCTTCAATTAGTCGAGCAAGTGGATAGTCAATTGACGGATCCAGTAGACCTAAAGGAAGCTCAAGTTGTTCAAATCGCACCTGGGGAAAAGGTGGTTGAATTTCTGGCAACGGTCCGCGCCCTCGGATCAATCGGAATAAAGTATTTAGCAATTGAATGCGTTGTGACCAACTAGGTGTTGGACGAAATTGTGGATGAAGGCGAGCGAATTCGATTCCCATGGAGCGAAAAACCATCTGGGCATAACCACTTGGCGGACTGCGGTCGTCAAAAAAGGGTTTCGACTCTTCAGGTACGAGTTGAGCCAATGTATTTATCAGTTCAGCCAGCTTTTTATCCTCCATCGGTTTGGTCTTTGCTTTTGCTAAGAGATTAGCAAACTGGAGCGTATGGACCATTCGTCTTACTGGCGGGAAACGTTGATCTAGTAAAAGATGAGATGCGGTTTCGAGAGCGAGCTCAACTGTTTTCCAGTTGCGGTGTTCACCGGTTTTTAAAGCGGGAGGTTCGATCGCTTTGGTCGACAACCGGCCATCGCGAACGAACTGTTGAACAAAAGGAAGCTGCTGTTTCAATAGCTGTCCACTATCGGCAGCAGCAGAAGGGCAAGCGCGACGTGCGGTGAGTGCAACCCTTCCGTTGCGCGGGACCAATTGCAAAGGGAACACCCGGCAAATCGTCGGTTTGGCTTCATATCCCAGTTCCGAATGGATACGACAGAGGCCCTGATCACTCAAAAAAACGCAGCTTCCATCAGCTCGATGTGCCAAGCGAAAGGCATTTTTGGACGACTGGTTTCGAACAATTACCGTCGTGTTGCGAAATTCCGGATGTTCGTCCCATTTTTGGCTTCGTAGTCTCGCTAAGTCTTCGTCGTAAAGCGGTACCAAGCTGCCTCGACAGCAGATCCCACAATGGTGGCAATCCCATTTTTCTGCAGTTGGTAAGATAATGATCGGAAGCGACATAATTTCCTTTTGTTAGGTGACGCTGCGAATTGTATGCATTATCGCATCTCTTCGGTACATCACCTGCTGGCCACTTGCACTATTCCGAGTTTATAATCACGAATCGTAAACCGTCCCCGGACACGAACGCGCCAAAGTAATTTCCCCAAGAGGCAAACCATGAAATTGATCATCGCATGCGTCGCACCGTTGCTGTTCACACTCGGTACTGCCCTCGCTGCCGACCCTGTATCGCTTTTTGACGGCAGGAGCTTCACGGGCTGGGAAGGCAACACCGGCATGGTTTGGCGCATCGAGGACGGAGCTTTCACGGCCGGTGCACTCGACAAGAAGCAAGAGAAAAACGAATTCTTAGCTACGAAGAAAGAATTCGGAGATTTTGACATGAGCTTGAGGTGGAAGCTCGAAGGCACGGAGGGATTTGTGAATGGCGGGGTGCAGTTCCGTTCGAAGCGCATTCCGAATCATCATGAGGTCTCGGGGTTTCAAGCCGATCTCGGCGCGGGTTTGGACGGAGCGCTTTACGACGAAAGCCGGCGGAACAAGGTATTGGCCCGGCCTTCAATGGAAGTGTTGGGAAAAGCTCGCAAGCCGCTGGGCGAATGGAACGACTACCGAATCCGCGCACAGGGACAACGGATTCAAATTTGGCTCAACGGTGTGCAAACGGTGGATTACACAGAAACCGACGCGAGCATCCCGCAGAAGGGCATTTTCGCAGTACAGATTCATGGCAATGCCACGTCCATTGTACGATACAAAGATATCGCAGTCGAAGAGCTGAGCCAGGCATCACCGTCTAGCCCTCCATAGGATCATACGCGAGAAAAACTCTCAATACGCACTGTAGCGGATTCCGATCCGTTGCCGATTCCGTAATGCCTCATTCGGAAGGACGCGAAGAAACGCGATTAGTTTGCGAAAACGGTGACGTTCGCTTGCAATGTGATCGTCGAATAAAATAGAATGGCTCGTTATGCCTGCCAACATCGCTGTTCACATGGCAAAGTGAACAATTGCGAACTTTCCCATTCGAAAAACTGAGGATGCCCCAAATGCTCATGTTGATGCAACGAGTGCATACAGCAGTTCCGTGGGCGACTATTCAAGCGGTTTTTTTGGCCGTTGGATTATTCACGTCCACTTTGTTTGGACAGGTTGCAATCGATGCATCGATCGAAGCCGTCGTCGATCACTACGTCGATGTGCGTCTGCGAGAATCTAGGGTCGAAACTGCGTCTCAGGCAATCGACTCCGACTTGATTCGACGACTGACACTCGATTTGGTTGGTCGGCTTCCAAGCCTATGTGAAACACAAGAGTTTCTCGCCTCCGTTTCTGAATCCAAGCGGGCTCTGTGGGTGGACCGTTTGATGATTAGCGATGGATTCGTGCGTCATCAGGTGGATGAACTCGAATCACTTTTGATGTACCCTGATCGCGGCAATTTAAGGGATTATCTAAAGAAATCGGTTACAGAGAACCGTCCCTGGGACCAAATTTTTAAAGATTTGATGTTGGCGGAACAAGGGGACGATCCGAATGCGGGCGCTAGTTCCTTTGTCAGGGCGAGGTTGAATGATGTCGACAAGATGACCAACGAAGTCAGCGTACGTTTCTTTGGCGTCAACATCAGTTGTGCTCAATGCCACGATCATCCGTTGGTCAGCGATTGGAAGCAAGATCAATACTATGGCATGAAATCTTTCTTCGCGAGGACGTTTGAAAATGGTGGATTCGTGGCGGAGCATCCGTACGGCACGGTGGATTACGTAACCACCCGCGGAGAGCAACGTCGAGCCCGACTTGTATTCTTGACCGGCCAGGCGCTCGACGAACCCGAGCAGCTCGAGCCAAGCGATCAAGAAAAGCAGGCTGAAAAGAAGCAGCTCGAAGAGTTGCGAAAAGAAAAGAAGGCACCTCCACAGCCAATCTATAGCCGTAGAAACAGAATCATTGAATCTGGGCTCAGTCCCGTTGGCCGAATGTGGCTTGCTCGAGCCATCGTGAATCGTGTCTGGTATCGACTGCTCGGTTATGGGCTCGTCATGCCTGTGGATCAAATGCATAGCGAGAATCCCGCGAGCCATCCAGAACTGCTCGAGTGGCTGGCCGAAGACCTCATCGCACACGACTTTGATTTGAGACGCTTGATTCGTGGGTTAGTGATGAGTCGAACCTATTCGCGCGACACTTCTTGGGAGGGTAGTGGGACCAAGCCCGAGGCGAGCCTGTTTGCGATCGGTCGCGTTCGCATGCTCACTCCATTGCAACTGGGAGCGTCCTTGAGGGTGGCCACCTTGGATCCGGAATCGATAGGAGGCAACGTCC
>JAYVBW010000916.1:0-4722 GCA_043750255.1 Pirellula sp. | reverse complement strand
ATTTCTAAAAGTCTTGCGGTTGTTCGCGATGATGATCACGAACATCCTATTGTCTTGGGGCATGTCGTTTTGCCCAAGATAAACTCAACACTCTATTCAAGTGATAAGGATGCGCTACTTCCAAGCATGAAGTTGCTCTCCGACTTTGTTAACGAGCACCAAGAGTTTCTTTTGATGCCATTAGACTGATCACGCTAACTGAATTACCAATCGAAAATCGAACTGTGGAATCCTACAGCGACGTGATTCCATCGATTTGTTGTAAGCTACTTCTCGACCGTCATATCTACTCTTTCCATGCACCGAAGGCGGCGAAACAACTGTTTTTGTGTAGGAGCTCGACGTGAGCAAAGCCGACACGGCGAAGCAATTCTAGTTGGTAGGTTATGGGACGTGGTGAATCTTCTCGAGCGATGTAGTCAAATACTTTCTGCCGATACTCACTACCACCGAAGCCTTCGAGATATTCTCCGTAGCGAGACCACATTAGTTCGTGGATTGGCACAGTTTCTTGAACGACCAAGTCGGTAATCCAGACAGATCCTCCCGGCTTGAGCAGCGATAGGATCTTCTCAAATGTCGCCTGCCAATCCTGGTCGTCTCTCAAGTGATGTAGTACGGCCGCTGCCAGGATCACGTCGTAGCTTTCCACCGGCAAGTTGGCATCGCGAAAGTCATGTTGCCACAGCTCGACGGTTTTAATACCAGCTTGTAAGACTCGTTCCTTAGCTCGATCGAGCATTGGCCGGCTAAGATCCAGCAGGTCACAAGCGAACGGCTTACCGTACACTTCCTTTAACTTCAGGGTGTTGTTCCCTGCTCCACAACCGATGTCGAGAATTCGATCGATCTGCGGTGTCAAGCGAACAGCCGCTTCAGTGATAAGTTGCATCGCCAGCGGCGCATCGATGGTGGCAGACTGACCCGTTTCCAGATTACTGAACCGTTCCACGTCGGCATCGAATCGAGTTTCGATATCCTCAATTGTTGACTTTTTCGAAAAATCCTTGATTTGGTACTTTAGCGATGCCGACCGCTCTCGTCGCAGCTCTTGCGCATCTGAATCGAGACGTCCAAGTTTTCGGAGTCCTTCGATCTGCTCTTTCGTGCACGGGAGGTTGGCGGACTCGTGCGGTGCGAACTCGCCTCGCTGCAACCTTTCTATCTCACTAGGCTCCGTGACTTCGCTGTCTTCGTAGAACGTGCCATGCCGATAGCGGCTCATTTCCAACGGCGTCCGGTAACCTGAGCTCCCCGGCGGAATGATCGCGCAACCTATCTCCTTGCGTTGTGGGTCCGTTTCATGAGGCTTGTAGAGATACGACCCATCAGGCCGGAAACACCAATGATCGCCCATATGCCCGGCAACTCCTTGGCATTGCTCACGAAACAGAGTTGTCTCGGAACACTGGACAGCCCAGATCCGCTTCAACCAACTCCCTTTGCCATCGGTGTAATAGGTCACATGAGGTAGCGAATCATCGAATTCCTCAACCATGTCATCGCTCGCGGAAAAATTCCCTTCGTCCATTTTTTCGGATTCTCTCTCATTGATTCAGGTATCGCAAAATCTCGTCGCCCGGTGGGCCAGTGTCGAGGTTGTCGAGCTCGTTCGACACAATCCGCGAGTTCCCAAAACATTGGCCGAACTCTGGCGGACGTCAAGGACAACCGTTGTACGATCTTACCAGCTAATCGCCAGTGTCCGTAGAATCGGCCAGCATTGTCGGACTTGTATAATGGTTTTAGAGTGCTCTCGTTTTTAATCGCCCCACAATCGTTTATCTCTGACAACCTAATGAATCGCAAACGAATGATCTACATCGGGACAATTGCATTGTTCGCTCTAGCTGGTGTGTTCGCCTGGAACATGATGGCTCGGGCTGCCTACGAGTCGGCGGAATACAAGGTCATCGAATCCGATGGCAAGTTCGAAGTCCGCGAGTATCCCGACCTGATGCTGGTCTCAACGACGACCAAGCTAGACACACAAGGCCGCGACGGCAGTTTCATGAAACTGTTCAGCTATATCAGCGGTGCAAATGAAACCAAGCAGAAGATCTCGATGACAACTCCAGTGTTCATGGGGAATGACAAGGATACCAGCGTTCAAATGGGATTCGTGATGCCCAAAGATGTCGCTACCAAAGGCGTCCCTAAACCCACTGGCGAGCAAGTTGATGTTCGGAAACGAGTCGGAGGACGCTTCGCAGTGGTACGGTTCTCTGGCCAGCTTACATCAAAGCAGGCCAAGGAATCGGAAGCCAAGCTTCGAACCTGGATGGAAACCAAAGGTCTTGTTGCCGATGATTCGGCCGAATCAAGCGGCGTGGAAACCGCTGGCTACGATCCACCCTTCACCCCCGGTCCATTGAGACGAAACGAAGTACTGATTCGTTTAAAGTAGCACGAGCCGCCGCTTAAGTTGAACTTAGCCCCTAGATCGTAGCGTGTTGCACAAAAGTGCCGATGTTGGCGTTTGATACGCTCGGGGCGAGAAGTCGCAACACGGGCCAACGTCGTAGTCGGCCCTACGGCAAAGAGTCTTGAGCAGAGCAGTCTCAGATTATCTCGTTTGTGGCTTGCCCATTGCCGTAAGAATTAACTGCTTCTTATTTTGATGAATCATCTCAACCGGCGTTGCCGCACGGTCGCTGCACGGGAATCGACCCAAGCGGCTGGCGTCGAAGCAGAGTACGTACCCGAAATCCGTTCGAGGCTTGATCCACGCGTCGAGCATTTCTGTGGTTGGTTTGCTCCGTTAAAGAAGTTGTTGAAGAAAGGTTAAATCCGCTCGCCCGAACAGTTCGGTACGAGTCGATGAACTAGTGAATCGAATTGGCCGTGAATCCAATCCGAACCTTGGCATTGCAATGAACCCGAGGATTTTGAGGTCGGCCGGCTCGGAAAGAAGGACGCCAAGCGTCATATCGATCACAGATCGCGTATCGCGCCGCAGCGGCCAATACGATTCGTATCCGTGTGGCACCGGTACCGCTGGCTGAATCGAGACCGTCAACTTCTGGTCTAGAACCAGGAAGTCTGAATAGGCCATCGTCTCGGGAACGTGGCTGCTTATTTGTTCCTGAACCGCGTCGCGAGCCTTGACGCGTTCGCAATCGAACAGTTTTTGAAATGCCGAGTCGAGCGAACCGAATTCTTTCGAGTACCCTCCCACAGAAGGATACCGGATAGAGCGGATCGTTCTCTTTGGGTTTGCCGATGGTCGTATAGATGACCTGCTTTTTGTTCTTCTTGCAAATCGCCGAGAACTGGGCCGATAGATCGATGTCTTGGAATCGCCCCCACCGCGAAACATCCAAGCACAACACATACTCAAAGTCTTTGCGTTTGGCGATCCACTCGTCCATCATCTCCATGAACGCGGGCCGATCTTCGGAGTTGAGCCCCGATCGCCCTGCGTCGCAGAACTCGCGGATGATCTCGACACCGTGTTGGTTGGCCCAAGCTCGAACTTGATCCTGTTGAATCGGAATCGAGTTCTCCTGCCTATCTTGAGCCGAGTGCCGGTAGTACGCCACCGCCCGCACAAGCGCCGGCGCATCCGCGTCCGGCAAATCAACTTCCCACCAATGAACCATTTTTAGAAACCTTGTAACAATCGTGTTCAATCAATCCACGAACCACGCGGTTCGCGATAGAACACAACAGTTACGAGAAGCCCCTAACAGGTTACAAGCGGCTAAGTCACACCTGTTTCCAAGATTTCTGAGACTTTGTCACAGATGGGGATTTGCTCTTGCCATGATTGCCCGGATCCCGGCTTCCATTTTGGCGCGAGCAGACACATTTGCTGAATGGACCGGTAGAGACATCGGTGAACTATCCGCTGTGGAAAATCCGGATCGCAAGGAGAGGTCGTCACGAGATTTTCAGTACTTCTGTGAATCGTATTTTCCATTGACGTTCCACTTGAAATGGTCTCCGGATCACATAAAGGTTATTCGCAAAATCGAACAAGCCGTTGTGCATGGTGGATTGTTCTCGCTTGCTATGGCGCGAGGCAGTGGCAAAAGTTCCATCGCTGAAGTTGCTTGTATTTGGTCCGTTCTCTACGGTCATCGTGAGTTCGTTTGTTTGATCGGCAGTGATGAAGGTCATGCTTGCGATATGCTCGAGTCGATTAAGACAGAGCTCGACAGCAACGATCTCTTGCTCGCGGATTTCCCAGAAGTGTGCTTCCCGATCCATGCTCTCGATGGCATCTCCAATCGAGCCAACGGGCAGCTATTCAAAGGTAGCCGCACCCACATCGGTTGGACAGCCAAGGAAATTGTGCTTCCGACAATCGCAGACAGTCCCGCAAGCGGAGCAATTATCAAAGTTGCTGGTATCACTGGTCGCATACGCGGAATGAAATTTAAACGCTCCGACGGTCGATCGGTTCGGCCTTCCTTGGTAGTTTTGGACAGTCCAAGCACCCGTGTGAAGCAGGCCCGCTTCGCTTGGGGGCGGGAAAACCTGCGGCAGCAGTAACGACCCCATTCAGCTAGTGGCGGCGAGTAATGTTTTTAAAAGTAAAGGAGGATGATCCGCCACTTAGCTGCAATGGATTGTTCTTTTGTGTTTTGTCATGAATAGCGAGAAAGAGGAAATTCTTGTTTAGGCGAGCGGCGGCCTGTAAACTACCTGAAATGGTCAGTTCGATTTGACGAGCATTCGTACTCGTACTCAATCGCTTGCGATGGTACTCGTACTCGT
>JAYVBW010000915.1:0-2696 GCA_043750255.1 Pirellula sp. | reverse complement strand
CATGTCTGAAATTGGGTCACTGATCATAATGTGGATGCCCCCGTAACCTTACCAGCTTGCTTTTCGAACACCAGGAATGAGCCCTTTGTCTGCCAATTGTCGAAAACAAATCCGACAAATGCCAAACTTGCGATACACCGCACGTGGGCGACCACACAATTTGCAACGGTTCTCACGGCGAGACGAAAATTTTGGCTCGCGATTGGCTTTGGCAATTTTGCTTTTGCTGGCCACAGGTGGGTTTTCCGGTATTTCAAGGTAAATGGTAAGTAACTATTTTTTGCAGTCAGCGGCTTCGGCCTTAGACTTCGTTTTGCCACTGACATTTGTCGGTGACTCGATCCATTTGCCGCGACGCGCTAGCGTGCGGTTTTTGCTTCAGCCGTGTGCTTGCGCACGTCGGCTTGTTCAGCCTTTAAGCTGTCTTCTTCTTGGGTGCTCGGAAAGGCATTCCAAACATCTCAAGTAACCTACGCGAAACGTCGTTGTCTCCAGCCGTTGTTACGATCGCAATGTTCATCCCTTGCGGCCGTGCAAACTTGTCTGGATTCAACTCTGGGAACACCAACCACTCAGCCAATCCCATCGAGTAATTTCCTTTTCCATCGAATGCCGTTCGGCTAATACCGCGAAAGTCACGGACCCGTGGTAAAACGATACTGATCAAGCGGTCGAGGAACTCATACATTTTGTCACGTCGCAACGTGACTTTGCAACCGATCGGTACGCCTTCTCTCAATTTGAATCCAGCAATCGAATTACGCGCGATGGTCAAAACGGGTCGCTGGCCAGCGATATCGCCCATGGCTTCGGCGGCGAGTTCTAGATACTTTTTGTCTTGCATCGCTTCGCCAACTCCCATATTGATGGAGATTTTCTCCAACCTAGGAATGGCGAAAACGTTGGTGAATCCAAACTCTTGTTGAAGAGCCGGACGAATCGTTTCGTTGTAATGTTGTTGAAGTCGAGGGGCCATGATTTTAATGCTTTGTATAAACTCTTTTATCTTGCTTCTTACTTACGTTGGTAAACTAAGCCTTCTTAGCGTGCAACGCACTCGCTGGCGAAACGACACTGATCGTCGCGCCACTTTTCTTGCTGTACCGTTCTTTTGAACCGTCCGCTAGGAATCGGACACCCATTCGGGTCGGACGTCCCGTTGTCGGACATACGATCATCACCTTGGACACGTCCATAAACGCTTCCTTTGAAAGTCGACCACCCTGAGGGTTGCGCTGGGATCGTTTGACGTGCTTATAAACACGGTTCAACCCCTCAACGACAACTTTGCCTTTGGTTCGATCTACCTTTAAAATCTTACCCCGTTGGCCTTTGTCTCGTCCGGAAATGACTTCAACGGTGTCGCTAACTTTGATCAACATTTACACCACCTCACTAGCCAACGAAACAATTTTTGTGAAACTCTTTTCTCGCAATTCACGGGCTACAGCACCGAAAATACGAGTGCCGCGAGGATTGTCGTCTTTGTCGACTAACACTGCAGCATTACTATCGAAACGTACATAACTGCCATCGACTCGGCGCGTCGGATGCGACACGCGAACGATAACAGCACGAACAACAGCTTTCTTTTTAACTTCACTCCCTGGAATCACGCTCTTTACGGAGCAGATGATCACATCGCCGAGCCCGGCATAGCGACGACGTGTGCCACCTAACACTTTGATGCACATAATCTCTCGTGCACCCGTGTTGTCGGCGACTTGCAGTCGGCTTTCTTGCTGAATCATGATGGACTATGTTTCAAAAACGAATTGGGAATGTTCTGTATCGGATTAATTGAATGCAAATCGATCAAATCGAAGCGTTCGCTGCAGCAGCCTGTTCGGCCTTCAAACTGGCTACGTCCACAATCTTTGACTTTTCTACAACACGAATCAAATTCCAACGCTTGAGCTTCGACAAAGGTCGCGATTCCTCGATTTCAACCTTATCGCCTAGATGCGATTCATTGTTCTCATCGTGCACATGGCAAATCGTCTTCTTGCGAATAATCTTCGAATAACGTGGGTGGCGAACCAACCGTTCGATTTCAACTCGACGTGTCTTTGCGGCTTTGTCGCTGGTGACAAAACCGACTAGGATTCGACGTGGCATAATAAAAACTTTGTGACGGATTCTCTGGAATGGATTCTACTGCGGAGCCAAAACACTAAGCTTTGGCAAGCCGCTGGGTTTGAATGGTTCGTACTTTTGCGATCATACGTCGGTTAAGACGCATTTGGCTAGGCACGTCCACTCGATCGGTCTGCGCTTGGAGTCGGAACCGAAACATATTTTCCGCAGCTTCCACCGCAGTAAGTTCCAATTGCTCGTCGCTCATTTCGCGAAGTTCGGAGGCTTTCATTTTCGATTCAATAACCTTGATAATATGAAAAAACTAAGCTGGACGACGACGAACCAGTCGGACCGGAATCGGCATCTTGGCTGCAAGGCGTGCAAAGCACACCTTGGCCTGTTGCTCCGTCACACCGGCAAGTTCATAAAGAACCGTGCCAGGTCTGACCACAGCTACCCAGTACTCCGGTTCCCCTTTACCTTTACCCATTCGGGTTTCCAAAGGCTTGGAGGAAACTGGCTTATCTGGAAAAATTCGGATGTAAAGTCGACCTTCACCACGAACGTATTGGTTCGCCGCGATTCGTCCCGCTTCGATTGTTTGGGCACGGATCCAG
>JAYVBW010000914.1:0-4121 GCA_043750255.1 Pirellula sp. | reverse complement strand
TCGGAATGCTCAGAAATCGATGATGTTAAGAGTTTTTATCGGACTGGCGACTATGGCGCGTGCATCCAGCTAGCAGCCGCTCAAGTAGAAAAAGGGGTTTGGAACGAACTCTGGCCCCGAATGCTCATCGAATCTTACTTGGTAACAGGTGACTATCCAGCGGCATTGCATGTCTACGAAAAGGCGTTGGAGCGATTTCCAGAGAGTATTCGTTTGAGGCTCCTCGGGGTGCGTGTTTACAAAATGAACAACTCGCTCATCAAGGCAAATGATCAAATGGCCTATCTCGATGCGATGCTATTCAAAAGCCCGTGGCGATTCAGCAACAGGAGCGATCTTGTACCCGTTGGAGACTTCTTTCTTGCGAGAGGCGAAGATCCCAAAGAAGTTCTTACAAACTGCTACGATCAAGGCATTAAGTCTACTGCTCAAGTGGACGTGGTTGAGGCGCATCTCGCAACAGCCAGGATGGCGATCGAAAAAAATGATGACAAGGTAGCTTCGCAATCGCTTGCCAAAGCAATCAAGGTAGACGAGACCGATCCGGAAATTTTTTATCTGCTGGGCAAAAGCTGGAGCGCAACCGATCCTGCGAAAGCAAGCGGTTACTTTGCCAAATCACTTGAACTAAACCCTCGGTTCATCCCCAGTTTGATTCATCGCGCTGAAGCGAGGATGTCGGCGGAGGATTATCAATCTGCTGAAAGCATTTTGGCTGAAGTCGAAAAGGTAAATTCGAAACTTCCTCGACTCTGGGCCTTGAGGGCCGCCATCGCACATCTTCAAGGTCGTTATGAAGCGGAAGGCGACGGGCGTCGAAAGGCACTTGGTCCATGGTCTCTCAATCCCGAAGTCGACTATACCATCGGCAAACAGTTGTCGATGCATTATCGATTTTCGGAGTCAGTCGAATACCAACGTCGCGCGTTGATTATGGATGCCGATTTCACTCCTGCAAAAACTCAGTTGGCGCAGGACCTTTTGAGGTTGGGCGAAACGGATTTAGGATGGGAAGTTGTGGAAAACGTCCGTACAAAAGATCCTTACAACGTGACCATTTTTAATTTGAAGCAACTTAAAACCGAATTGGAGAAATATACGACGCTCGAATCTCCCGGTTTTGATATTCGCATGGACGCTCGCGAAGCCAGAATCTATGGCCAAGATGTAGTGCAACTCTTAACGGAAGCAAGGGATGTTCTAACGAAGAAATATGCCGTCCAGTTAAAGGAGCCGGTCTTTGTTGAGATTTTTCCTAAACAGAAAGAGTTTGCCATTCGTACCTTTGGATTGCCAGGTGGCGAAGGCTTTTTGGGCGTTTGCTTCGGGCGTTTGATCACCGCAAATTCGCCCGCTGCACTCCAGGTCGACTCCAACTGGAAGTCCGTACTTTGGCATGAATATTGCCACGTCGTTACTTTGCAAAAAACGAAGAACAAGATGCCGCGATGGCTTTCAGAAGGTATCTCTGTCTACGAAGAACGGCAGCGAAATTCTTCCTGGGGACAGTCTTTGGATCCAACGTATCGCGAGTTGATTCTGGGGACCGGCTTAGTGCCAGTGAGTCAGCTAAGCAGTGCTTTTTTGCAACCTAAGACGCCGATGCACCTGCAGTTTGCTTATTATGAATCCTCCCTAGTGGTGGAATATTGGATCGAAAAATACGGCATCGCTGGGATGCGACGACTGCTCGAGGACCTTGCGATCGGCATGCCTGCTTCCGAAGCGCTCAAGCGTGCTCCCGGGACATTGGAATTATTGGACAATGAATTTCGCGATTATGCGATGGCCAGGGCAGCGAAATACGGCGAAGGAGTCGATTTTGATCGAGCGAACTCGGAGGATAAAGTGGACGTTGAGACTTGGTTGAAAGAGCACCCCGAATCGTACTGGGGGCTTCGCGGCCAATGCCAAGTTATGGTAAACGCAAAGAAATGGGACGAGGCCTTGGTTATTGCGCAAAAGCTGCGAACACTGTTGCCGGACGATAATTCCAATGAAGGGCTGTATGCAATTTTGGCCAGTATTTACCGTGGTAAGGGAATAGATGAGGAAGAGCGGTCGGCGTTGGTGGAACTTACAGTACGTTCGTCCGATTGCCGTGAAGCACTCCTTCGACTCCTTGAGATCGATGAAAAGCGACGCGATTGGTCGTCGCTAGAAAAGTGGTGCGAGCAAATGCAAGCCATCAATCCCATTCGAAGTGATCTTCAGCAATTGCGTTCGCTTACTTTTGAAAATTTAGGAAATGCAGGAAAGGCAGTAGAGGCGCTTTCCGCCTGCCTCGATTTGCAGCCCACCGACCCGGCTAATATCCACTACCGCTTGGCAGTATCGCTACACTCTCTTGGGAAGAATGATCTTGCGAAACGACAGGTACTGATGGCCTTGGAAGAATCCCCCCGTTATAGGGCGGCGATGGCGCTGTTGGTAAGGATATCGAAATCGCCTGAGCCATCGGAATCAACGAAAGGAAAAGAAGAACGATGAACGGAATAAGTTACCGCCGCATAATACTTGCGTTGTTGCTGACGGCTATGTGTTCGATGGCACTGATTGCCCAACAATGGGGGCGTCGAGGCAGAAGCAGTGATTGGCAATCGGTAGGTAGAAATGGAGTCCCAACTTGGGAGGTCGACAAGCAGTTTAGCAAAGACACGTTTACGTTCGTTCGGATCAAATATGACTCCGGTGGATACGGATATGGTCGTGGTGGAGGTGGTTGGGCGACCGATTTTCGCGACAGCGAATTGAACTTCTCTCTTCGGCTTCAACAGTTGACGTCGATGAAAGTAGATCCAGAACCAATCGTGCTTGAGTTAACGGACCCCAAGCTTTTTGACTATCCGTTCATCTATATTATTGAACCGGGTGCATTGATGTTCCATCCAGAAGAGGTGGTTGCATTGCGGCGCTACCTTCTCAACGGTGGCTTTTTGATGGTGGACGATTTTTGGGGTGACGACCAGTACTACAATTTTTACCAAGAGATCAAACGGGTATTCCCTGACCGTGAACCCGCCGAGGTGCCTTTGGAACATGAGATATTTCATTGCGTATACGACCTCAAGGAAAAACCGCAATTGCCTAGCATCGGCCATGCGCAGGCCGGGCGTAGTACCGGAATAACTTGGGAACATAGTCGAGATGGTTCCGATACGAGTATCCCGCACTATCGAGCCATTCGAGACGATGCTAATCGAATCATGGTCTTTATTTGCCACAATACTGACTTGGGAGACGGCTGGGAACGCGAAGGCGAGGATCCTTGGTATTTTGAAGAGTTCTCGGTCAAGAAAGCCTACCCGCTGGGCATCAACATCGTCACGTATGCCATGACACATTAACGGATATGCCAAAAGGAATAAGCCGAACTTCTTACCACTTTTGCCTTACCACTTCACTCATCGAAGCATGCCTTTCACGAAATGTGGGGCAGTGGCTCCGTCCGCTGACGAATCACATTACACCTTATTCCTTACACCTTATTGGATTTCCACCTTGAGCACGGTCACTCAGAAATACGACGAAGAAGCAGCGATAGTAAAACAGATACGCGAAGGTCGAGCGAGGATAGATGCCGAGCTTTCCAAGTCGATCGTTGGTCAGAAGGATGTTATCGAACAGCTTCTTATCTGCCTCTTTTCTGGTTCGCACTGCCTGATCACAGGTGCGCCTGGCCTGGCTAAGACCCTGCTCGTACGAAGCGTAGCGCAGGTGTTCCATTTGGAGTTTCGTCGCATTCAGTTTACGCCTGATTTGATGCCAGCGGACATTACCGGAACGGAAATACTGGACGAAGTTGACGGACGGCGTTCTTTGCAATTTGTCAAAGGTCCAGTTTTTGCTAACGTGATCTTGGCTGACGAAATCAATCGAACGCCCCCCAAGACACAGGCTGCACTCCTCGAAGCCATGCAAGAGCATCAAGTGACATCGGCGGGCAAGAGATTCGCGTTGCCCGAGCCGTTCTTTGTTTTGGCCACGCAGAATCCAATTGAGATGGAGGGTACCTATCCTCTACCCGAGGCACAGTTGGATCGTTTCATGTTCAATGTCATGATCGATTACTTGCCATTCAAGGATGAGTTGAAAGTGGTTTTGGACACCACGAGCAGGAC
>JAYVBW010000913.1:0-3782 GCA_043750255.1 Pirellula sp. | reverse complement strand
GGGCAAAACACTATTCGTATAACCAATTCGCAAGTTCAGGAACTGGAGGCCCTGGCATCAACTACGACAATGCTGGTAGCTACGTTGGGGCTAACAGTGGTCCGTCCATTTACGAGGATCCACAGATCATTCATCCTCCAAATTGGCCAGGAGGGCATACCGACCAAATGTATTCACATCACACGGGCGGGAGCAATGTACTGATGGGGGACGGATCCGTTCGGTTCTTTATTGACGGTATCCGCTTCTCCGTGTTTCAAGCGATGTGCAGCCGCAGCGGCGGTGAAGTGATCGGTGAAGACTAAAATGATTCGAACATTTGTTCCACGAAATTGGTCTACGGTGGTTTTTGTCCTTTCGATCGCTTTTGTCTTGGCTGGCTGTAGCAATATCTCCGACGTATCGAGGCAGAATCGACGGGTGGTCGATGCTGTTCTAACGGCTGTGACACTCAAAAACATCAAAGAAGTGGACAGGGACACAGTCCTATTGGATAAGCGGTTTGCCGATGGGCTATTGTCAGAGCGGCATCATAAAGCGGTAAAAGCAATCATTGAAAAAGCCCGGTCAGGGAATTGGCGAGAAGCTGAGGAAGAACTCTACAATTTTCGGGAAGCGCATCCATTTCCCAAGTGACATAATTCAGACAATCAGTATTTGTCGGAGATCGAAATGGCATCCATTGGCAATGAGTGCCTTGTCGTTTTATGTCTCCCAAAACCCCTCAATTTGCTCGCACCTGTATTTCGCAGCGGCATTTCAAAGTACCGAATGCAAACTTCGAGCGTTTCGTCATATTCAAATTCAAGGCAACCGACAGTGATCGCCTAATCGGGGCCAGCGCGCGACGCTTCGAAAAAGCCAGCATCAATACGCCGGACCTTTGTCGTCAGCTTGAATATTGAAAATCATTTTGATGGCAATGATTGCGATGTCTGCAAGTACATCGGGTACGTCTTGCGCTTTCAATTTTTAAGATGCCACTTTTTCCGTGCTGGTTTTGTGCGAAATCAAATTCGCGGTCAAAGAAGTCGTAATTTTTATTCTCCAAGGCCCGTCGAGCATGAGATTTGCGACATTGACTGAAGTGAAAAGATGGGCGAATCTTTAACGGATAAAGATTTTTTACGTTGGTGGGGGAAGAGGAATGAATCTCTATTCAAAAATTGGACTGGCGCTTGTGACGATTTCGTTCTGCGGGGTCGCGAACCCACAGGATGTACGTTCGGTCCCTAACAACTATCTTTAGTTTCTCGTCTAGACCTTTTTTGCTAGCGTCGAAACGATCTGTCGAGCGAGATTTTCGTCGACTATTCGTTTAGGAAATCAAGAAATTCGAGGTATTCCTATCCCCTGAATTTGGAATTGCCGATACGATCAACAGAAAGGGTTTTTAATGAATCGTTGGGTTTCCTACTTACTTTTGATTTCAATCGTCCGACTGCAGTGTGTTTGCTGCTGCGGTTCGATCGTTCATTTGGAATTAGGATACGATACATCGGCCGTTGAGCAACATTCGCATTGTGGCTCTCCTGCTAACAGCCACAGTTCTAGCTGTTGCTCGAACCACAAGGAACTGCCAAGCGTCCCCGATCTTTGCTTGGAGCCCTGCCACGATGGCTCTGGTTGCGATCATGGTAAAGACGGACCGCATCAGCATCATTTGCATGTCCTGCATGCTGCAATGATGCCGTCTTCGCCACAGCAATCCATCGATCGAGTAGTTTTGTCTACATTGGATCCATTCGTCGGCACGACTATCGGAGTCGTGCCAAATCAATCGCGCGTATTGTCATTTGCCACGTGGCATCTGCAATTCTTTAGCAACATAAGTATTCTCACCCTGTTTGGGCAGCTTCGTATTTGATTCGGAATCGTTTGCGTTCTTTCATTTTTGCAAGCAAATTGTTTTTTTGAATCATTTTGGAGACTGAATTATGTTGCGTTCTTGTATCGTATCGTTTGTTGCTGGACTATTTCTATTCAATGCGTCGGTTTTCGGACAGCAGGCTGTTCCGGGGACTGTCGCTCCGGCTAAAGAGCATGATCACGCCGAACACGGTCCTCATAACGGGGACTTAGTGGAAATCGGTAAAGAGGAATATCACGCGGAAATCGTTGTGGATGAAGCAAAAAAACAGATGGTCGTGTATCTGCTGGATAAGGAAGTCAAAGGGTATGTCGCAATTGATTCACCCTTCGTTGCTGTGAATCTTTTATTAAGCGGCAAGCCAGTGCAGATCAAATTAAAAGCGGCACCTCAGGCCGTTGATCAAAAGGGATTCTCCTCTTGTTTTGGTGCGGCCAGTCCTGAATTGATCGATGCCCTGCACAATCCTAAATCCGAGCCAAAGCTCGCGCTGAAGATTCGCAATAAGTCGTACAGTGTCAAGATAGCTCATGACCATGATCATGCTGGACATGATCACCCTGCCCCGGCAAAAAAGAAGTAGACATTGCACTTCCCGGGCTCGTAGATTAAGTCGAGGGTATGCATCATTGCGACCCTGTTTTCGGTCAGCGGCTCTGCCCGCTGACCCGTTGTTCTGTACGCGTTACTGCGCATTTCTGTTGGTTGTATCGAGCTATCTCATGAAAATCGATCTAAGCCGCATTTGGCCTTATTTGGTTATTACTGGAGCCTCACTTTATGCAGGTGGATGGTTTCATAGTCAGTACGTCGGTCGGGTCTGGCCGTTTGCTGCAGTATCATCGCACGGAGGGAATTTAGAAGCAAGCAAGTCACACGATGAACCTGCCAAGGATGAGCACGCAGGCCACGATCATGCTGGGCATTCCGACGCAAACTCGCTCGAGTTATCGGAGTCCGCGAAAAAGAATCTTGGCCTGACGGAAGAGTACCTGCAGTCGATTGAACTAAAAAACTACCAACAAATCATTACAGTTCCTGCCATCGTCGTCGATAGACCTGGTCGAACGCGAACCTCCATTAGCGCCGCTATGACTGGAATCGTTACGCACGTTCACGTGGTCACTGGTGAAGCAGTCGAAGCGGGAGATCTTATCCTCGAAATGCGATTGACTCACGAAGATTTGGTCACGGCACAAAAAGACTATCTGCAATCGCTTGGGGATCGCGACATCGAAAATAAGGAAATTGCCAGGATTGAGGGCGTGGTCAATTCAGGAGCCATTTCTTCAAAGCTACTGCTAGAACGTCAATATAGTCGGGACAAACTGGAATCGCTTCTTCGATCGCAGCGAGAGTCACTCCGATTGCATGGGTTGACCGAAGCCCAGATCTCGATCATTGATAGCCAGCGCCGATTGCTTACTGAAATTCGCGTATATGCTCCAAGCCATGATGGACACTCAGAAGATGAGGTTCAGCTCAGCCGACACGGACAGCCAAAATTAAATCAAAAAGCGGATTTTAGGGCCGAAGGTCCATCACTAGGACAGCGACACGACCATCCATTTCAAGTTACCACGTTTCAAGGCGCCGGTGGTCAGCTTAGAACACAGGAAGGAAGGGCTCCGTCGGCGGTTCTTTCACCAACGGACCCCAAGACTAAGCATTTGCTTGTATTGCAAGACCTGCACGTGCGAAAGGGGCAGACCGTAATTGCTGGGGAGACTCTTTGTGTACTGGGTGACTACGATGAACTCCTTGTAGAGGGGCAGGCATTTGAAACCGAAGTTACACAGGTTGCAACCGCAAAGCTGGAGGGAAGATCCGTCTCTGCCATTTTGAACGCAAATGGAAAACTTGAGAGGATCGAGAACTTGCAATTGAGCTGGATCAACAACGAGATAGATCC
>JAYVBW010000912.1:0-2127 GCA_043750255.1 Pirellula sp. | reverse complement strand
CTTGATGGCAGGAATTTAATGCAACTCAACCGACGAAATTTTGCTTACATGGCAGGGATGGGGTTCGCCGCCTCCCAATTTTCTAAGAGTCAAGCGTCGCAGTCGCAGCGCAAGCGGATCGCATTCCTCGGTACCAAGGTGTATCAGCATTCGCATGCCCAGCATTTTCTCGATCGCCATGCGATGGGTTATACGTTTGCAGGACGATGGCAAGAACCGCGATTCGACATTGCTTCGGTGTACATTGATCAGTTCGAAGAACCGGATTTAGGTAAACAGCGCATAGAAAAGTATCGCTTGAAAGCCTTCGGAACGATAGAGGAAGCATTGACGTTGGGAACCTCGAAGCTTGCAGTGGATGGAGTCGTCATTATCGGAGAACATGGCGATTATCCGGTAAACGACAGAGGGCAAAAGCGATACCCGCGCTATGAGTGGTTCAAAAAGGTTGTTAAGGTATTCGAGGACTCTGGACGGAGCGTACCGGTGTTCAACGACAAACACTTGTCAACGGTATGGTCGGAATGCAAAGAGATGGTAGACGATTCCGTTCGATTGAAGTTTCCATTTCTGGCGGGTTCGTCGCTTCCAGTTACCTGGCGCATGCCAGCGACGGAGATCGCGATGGACACTCCACTCAAGGAAAGCGTCTGTGTGTGTTACGGAAAAGTCGACAGCTACGATCTGCATGGTTTAGAAACAGCTCAGTGCATGTCCGAAAGACGACGCGGCGGCGAATCCGGTGTAAAGCGTGTCCTGGCTGTCAATGGGGACCGAGTTTGGCAGGAAATGGAACTCTCAGATCGGAGCGATACCCAGCGGCTGTTCGTTGCCGCGTTGACACGAAGCCACAATTTGCC
This sequence comes from Pirellula sp., assembly GCA_043750255.1. Classification (GTDB taxonomy): domain Bacteria; phylum Planctomycetota; class Planctomycetia; order Pirellulales; family Pirellulaceae; genus JBKCUI01. The sequence goes on along the minus strand of JAYVBW010000912.1, from coordinate 1,267 downwards.
CGTCGAAGGCGGATACCCAACAGCTCCTGTAACCTATGAGTGGGCAAAGCAAGTCATGAAAGACACTGTCACTGCTTATTTTATCGAACACAACGACGGCTTTCGCACTTGCATGTTTATGTGTCCCATTCGCGATTTTAATTACGCGGGGTTACGGTCCGACACCGGTAGTATTGTGTCCTGTCAAATGTACTTGCCGATGCCTACGCACGGTTCGACAACTGCTGACTTTTTTAACCCACTGGCTCGCCATATCGAAGACGTTGTCTTGACCGGGAGAACTCCTTATCCAATTGAACGCACCTTGCTCACTTCAGGTATGGTAATCGCTGCGGTCGAATCGTTATTCCAAAAACAGATACCGATCGAAACGCCCCATCTTGCGGTCCGTTATCAAGCGAACGGCGAATCCGTTTTTTGGCGAGAGTGATCCAGAATTTCGCCTTGCAATAGGCAGGATAGCCAGCCAGCCCGTTCTACGCTTGAAAATATCCACACTGCTTCAATGGCTGAGCTGGATACTTTGGCCAGTTGGCAGGAGTTTTGTTGGATTGGCAGAGCATAAACACCGAGCCTCTACCCGAAACGACCGTTCTATGGCTCACACATTTCAAACAAATCGAGGTCGCTAGGAGAGGTTGCGCAGCAGCCATTGCGTCAGCGACTTTGGCAAGCTGGGCGTTCTTGCTTTCCCTCGAATCTTCGGACTCGATCATGGCTTGATGGTGAGTGCTCGCAGCACTCGAGGTAATGGAAAGTACACTTCTTCTTTTCGCACTTCTTTCTCTTCGACCGTGGCGTTGAATCGATCCTTGAGCCACTGAATTGTATTTTGAACAACAAGTTCAGGGGCACTCGCTCCTGCAGTGATCAATACAGTTTCTACTCCGTGAAAGTATTCTTCCTTGAGATCTTGCGGACCATCGGCTAGGTAAGCAGGACGATCAAACTCTTGTGCGAGCTCGCGCAGTCGTTGCGAATTACTGCTGTTTTGACTGCCGAGAACAATAACTACATCTGCTCGTTGACAAAGAACTCTAACTGCTTCTTGCCGGTTCTGAGTTGCATAGCAAATATCCTCCTTGGGCGGACCGATAATCCATGGAAAACGCTCTTTGAGTCTCTCGATTATTCGAGTGGCGTCGTCAACGCTCAAGGTTGTCTGCGTTAAGAACGCGAGTTTGGTTTCGGATGTAAACTGAAGTGCTTCGACATCCTCCGTATCTTCGACCAGCACAATTGCCTCTGGTGCCTCACCCATCGTCCC
>JAYVBW010000911.1:0-12265 GCA_043750255.1 Pirellula sp. | reverse complement strand
CGATTACCCAGAAGTTGTTGGACTCGTTCTGCCCCAGAGAAATGTTCTCCATTGATCAAATGCAATGACGAAAGATCACGTTGAGCCAGTGCTTTTTCGCCATGAAATACAACCCAAGGAGTGCTAACAGATGGGCTAAACGGAGAAGCTACGATGGACATTGTTAATAGCGTTGGCGGTACGGGGGAAATGTGGCCGATCGCTCCGCGATCGTTGCTTTGTGCTTCTTTAAAAACGCAACTCTGTGCCGTTTTCGAAGCAGCAAGCCACCGCAGAGCGGTCGTCCACACTGAGAATACTTGGCTAATGCGAAAGCTTAGGTCAAAATGGCATTGATAGCTAAGTTTCTAGAAAAAGCTGCTGTAACAATATTAAGACCCAATCGTCACAACCAGAAAATTCGGCCTAGGTAGTTTTAAGGGGAGTTGCTATTGTTTCCGGCGATAGCCCACGGATGGGCAAGTCCAAATTCAGCAATGTCACGGATGATGAATATGATTAATCAGGGGACGCGGTTCTACAAACATTCCAAGCTTGGTTTCATTGCAGGCGCTGCATGGATGATCGGCTATTGCTCGTCGGCGATGAGTCAACAGGGGGTCGCACCACCCGCAAATGGGTACGGCAATCGAACTGCTCCACCAACGAATCAGCAGCCCACTGGGCCTCAAGCGGGCGGCAATCCCGCCGGTCGAGCCAACCCAGGCCAAGGACTTGGCGCTCCAGTGAATCCCGCCTTGAATCCGGCGCTCAATGCCGTTTTGAATCAACGTGCTGTTTCCAATCAACTTCCAGGTGCGGGAAGTGGAAACGAAGTTGTTACCAAGGATCCCTATGCGGCGAAGCCATTGACCCCACAAGAGCAAGCACACCTGGATCAGGTACTTAACTTCTGGGAAAAATCGACGGCGGATATCGAACGCTATTCGTGTAAATTCCTTCGATGGCAATACAACTCTTCCGAAAACTTTGTCGGTGAGTTGGCAAAAAAAACGGCTAAAGACATTCGAACCGTTTACGTTTCTGTGGCGTCGGGCGAGTTAAAATACATGTCGCCTGACAAAGGCATGTTCAAGATCGGTAGGCTCCTCAAGCTATCGGGTCAGCTCGACGCCAATAACCAGCCAGAGTACAAAGACTTTGCAAACGTATTTGGCGAATGGTGGTTGTGCGATGGCGAAAAGGTTTATGAATATGACCGCAGTGGTAAAAAGTGCACGCGATTCACAATGCCATCTGAATTGAAGGGTGCCGGAATCCTTGAATCGCCAATGCCCTTTATGTTTGGGGTCAAAGCGGAAAAGATCAAGGCGCGTTATTGGGTTCGATCATTGCCTCCCCCAAACGACCAACAAGGCAAGCCACGCGATGATGTTTTCGTGATCGAAGCGCACCCAAAATTTCAATCGGACGCAGTCAATTACGACCATGTCCAGATTTATCTCGATCGGCAAATGTTTTTGCCAATGATGCTCGTCAAGTACAACACAGAACACGTCGATCAACCAGACAAAGTGTTGAATGACAATCGAGAGGTATTTGAATTTAGCGATCGCGTCAAGAATACCACGCTACTTCAGAAAATCAACGATACCCTCTTTCGCAAAGAGTTCATTCCATTCGACGTCCCCAAGGACTGGACGGTCGAAGACAAAGTGTTCGACCCACCTGCCACGGAGAATATCCGCGCTGCCAACAATCCTGCGGCACCACAACCGAACAACGCACCGATCATTCGAAAGTAATAATCACAGGGAATGAAGTTCAAGCGTTTGACACCATTGGCTTTCGTCGTCTTATGCACAGGCTTGGCATTTCAGCCTGGCTGTGCATCCTGGCTTCCGTCAGGTGAAGAGCCTGCAGCGGCGACGCCAAAGCATGCCTTTGGGAATGCCGTAACATCCAACGATGTCGCAGGAGTAGAAACGATTCTAGTGCGGCTGAATCCGTTGCAAGCAATTCGACTCGCTGAGCTTTGGGAGCAGATCGATGAGCAGGCCGTGAAGCCGGAATTGCGAATCGCAATGGACAAAAACGGAATGCGCGCCGGTAAAATCTCTGGCAGCACGCCACCGCTCCTCGATGAGTGGGTCCGACAAACCGTCCAACGCGTCGGAGAAGATCCACTGGAACAAGTAGGTTTTGCTGCGGATGTCTCTTCTTTCTCGCAACTGTGGCGTTGTCGAGCTAATGTTCGCAAGGAACTTTCAGTTCGCAATTTTTCCAATGGGCCAACCTGTGTCAATTACCACGACATTTCCTCACAAGGGCACATATACGATGCTCCACACTTCATCTATTCTATTCGAGCGACTCCTCACGGCGACACATCTGCGACCATCCGCTTGACCCCCGAACTGCAACACGGAGAACTGATAAAGAAAATGGTCGCAAGGGAATCGGCCGTGCGAACGGATATACGCCGCGAATCGGTTATCTTTGAACAGCTTTCGATCGAATTGCGGATTCAACAAGGAGATTGTATCGTGATTGGACCTACGACCGATTCACGCGGCTTGGGCGAACACTACTTCCACACCAAAACTCAAACTGGTGAAATACAACCAGTGTTACTGCTAGTTCGCTTGAGTGAAGCCAATACAGATGACGCTTTTGCGATTCCGCTAGTGACGCAAGCACAGCAACCCTCGTCCTTTCGCTAAAGGCAGGCGATCGATGAACAGCGAGTGGATCGAGTGTGTCCGATGGTGCCATTGGGCCGAAGACCAAGCGTCGATCGATGCATTGATCGAAACTTTGGCAGATCTCTGCCTGCGGTCCAGTTACTCCTCCCCGATTTTGACCAAATCGCGAGACGCTTTCGGTATCCGCACCGCTGGATATTTGGTTATGTACCCAGGGGCACTCGCCTCCATCGGTCATTTGCGATCTGAATTTAGTGACTCGATATCCAGTGATTCAATATCCAGTGACACGGTAGAGCTGAAGCGTAAATGGTTGGTCGAAACAGCGAGGGAACTCTTTCAAGCGGCATTCGATCAGGGAGCCGAAATCGTTCAAGCTATTTCTCCCTTGATTGCATCTCGACTGTCAAACGACTTGGATTCAGCGTTTGTTTCTCCCGACCCCCAACGCGATCTTGTCTTAGGTTCTGCAGGTATGGTCCCAGTCGCAAAACTGGTACAAATGGAGTGCTTTGGAATTCAAACCATTCCGCGACCACCCGTTACCGCTTTCGGGTTGGATTGCAGAGATCTTGACTTCAATTTGTATCATAAGATCCTGCCGAACCAGTGGAGCCAATTAGTCGAAAGAACGTATATTGAAACTCGCGATGTGCCAGAATTGAACGGTCTGCGCGGTATTGAAAGTACTTTGGTCGGGTATTCTTCGACGATTAAGGGTGTCCCAGAAACATGGTGGGTTGTGCAATGTAAGGGTGTCAATATTGGCTGCTTGCTTCTGACGCCGACTGCCGCTGCATGTTGTGAGCTCACTTATCTAGGTTTGGTACCGGAATGGCGAGGCAAAGGCCTTTCCAAAGTCATTATGAACTTTGTTCGAGACTGGGCATTGGCAAGCGGAATTGAGGGAATCACGCTTGCTGTCGACTTGAGAAACAGCCCAGCGATAAGACTCTATCAGTCGTGTGGTTTCATGACCGATCAATTTGTGCAAGCATGGATATGCTTTCCAAATCGGCAGTAACTACGTGTTGCACAAGGGAACGCTTGGGTTTGGGCTGTTCATTAATTCGGAAAGAGTTGTCGTTCGAAAAACAGTTTCGAAGCTTTCTAGTGCACCATCTATCTTCTTATGTAGTGAACAAAGTCGTTTGCGGTGGCTGGAAAGTTCAAGCGGGCAAGTGTGAATTCGCTGTATAGGATCGACGCATTGGACGACTTCATAAATCGTCAGTTTATCCGGTGACTTTCCCAACAAGAATCCGCCGCCGACACCCCGCTTCACCGTTACTAGCCCATCGCGGGCCAGCGTCTGCAGAACCTTGGACAAGTAAGGTGCGGGGACTTGAGTTGCCTTTGCAATCTGCGCAGTTGTGTGAAGTACATCTGGCTGCTTAGCCAGATGCACGATTGCCCTTAGCGAATATTCAACAGTTTGCGAAAACATAAAGTAGCATTCTATTCGCCGTCCGGGTTGAGCGGTACTTGAAAAGAAACGCCACCCACAATCTTTTTGCCTCGGTAGTTCTCGTGACAGAGCACGCATTTTTCTAATGCCATCGGCAAGATCGTCATCGTTCGAAGGAATTCCTTTCCGCCGATCGTTTCAACGGAATCGATCATTTCCTTGCCAGCAAGCATTTCTTTGATGGCTCGCTTTTCGAATGCATCTTTCGGAGAGTTTTCAGGATTGATGGGTTCTCCGAGGCCGTCGACCAACCGGACTTCATGCCAATTTCCAGCCTTCATCGCTTTCAATACAGGCTGAAACGCGGTGATCGCAGCCGTGGATGAATCGTCTACGACATAGGTTTTCGTGACAGAGACGATAGCTGTTTTGTACAACGTATCGAGCATCTTGGTTTCCCGTCGCGCACTCCTTACGTTTCTCTCTTTTTCGCTTGCAGCTTGCTGATCATTCCCGGCCGCGTAGTGCCAAAAACCCAGTGCACTCAAAGCTGCACTTCCAGCTACGAACAATCGAAAATTCCAAATCGACATAATTACTCTCCTGAAGTTAAGTCTAAAACACCTCCTGTATATTAAACAGGACACCAGTATCCAATTTAACCCAGGGCAGGACTTCTTGCAATAGTGGACAAAGGAGTCTAATTTGTGGTTCGCTCAGCGTGCCCCCGGTGGAAACCATTTAACCTTACAATGGTTCATGTCGTCTCTTTCCAACAAAAATTAGAGGTATCAAAAATGACGTCCCGTTTCTGTTCCATTGCTGGCATTGCATTAGTCATTGCGTTTGTTTCTATCGCGACACCGATTTCGAAGGCTGAGACATATACGTCGCCAGCCAAAGCCAGCCCAATCTACCTATTGCAAGGCGAATATATGGGGGTCGTCGAGGCGTGGGGCGGAACTTGGGGCGCGCAAATTATTGCCGTTAGCGAAAAGAAACTTACCATTCATTTACTTGAGGGTGGCTTGCCAGGCCAGGGTTTCAAAGGCAAAGCCCCGACGAAACAATACGAGGCCAGTATCGATGCGGACAAAGAAAAGGTAGAGGCTACCAAGGACTCCGTCACAATCGTCATTAAACCAAACGCATTGGAAATAAGTGACGCAGCGGGTAAGAAGCTTGGCGTACTGACAAAACTTATCAGGGAAAGCAAGACACTAGGCGCTCTCCCGCCAAAGGACGCAGTTGTGCTGTTCGATGTGAACCGAGTGAACGACTTCAAAGGGAACAAGATGGGTGACGATGGACTGCTTGGCGTTGGTGGGACGAGCAATGCGACATTTGGCGATCATCGAATGCATATCGAGTTTCGCACGCCCTTTCAGCCGTCCGACTCCGGACAAGGCCGAGGCAATAGCGGTGTTTACATTCAAGGTCGTTATGAACTGCAGGTATTGGATTCGTTTGGACTCTCCGGTGAGGACAACGAATGCGGAGGCATATACAAGATAGCTAAGCCCTCGGTGAATATGTGCTACCCGCCTCTATCTTGGCAAACCTACGACATTGATTTCAAAACGGCACATTATGACACCTCGGGTAAGAAGACCAGCAACGCAAAGCTAAGTGTGAAGCACAATGGAGTAACGATTCATGATGGTCTTGAGCTTTCCGTAGGGACACCGGGCAAGGACCCAGAGGCGGACAAACCAGGTCCGCTTTTTTTGCAAGATCACGGCAACCCAGTCGTTTTTCGAAATATCTGGGTTCAAAAGTAGGTCCTGTCGGGAGTCCGATCGGCTTAGACTGGCCGCGCGGTGGATAGCATCGGCGGCAGTCTGATCAAATCTAGCTTCGGGAACAATACGCTCGCAGGACAACTTGGCGGTCCTCGATCGTCTTAAGAACAATCGAATTTGGAATAAACTCAATGACGCGGAACGTGATTGGTCATTGAGCTATCCGTCTAAGAAGCGATAACGAAAGGGATGAAGTATGAGTACGATTACGAAAATTGAACTTGCGGCGGAGATTGCTGAGCGGTCGATGGCGAAGGACGGGTACGGTCATGGTCCGTGCCTTTCAGTTCGGCTTACGGGCGCCGCATCTGAGGATAATTGGGAGGTGGAATTTGCGTATGAAGGCTTAACGGATCGTAGCGCAACAACCGATCCTGCCTCAATCGTGCTACTCGTTAATTTGAAGACTGAGGAGGTAACTTCCGGCGAACTGATGTAGCCTAGCCCCAAGTAGTGGGATGGCCAGTGAAATTGGCGGCGAGCAGTGCTACACTCTCGCCCGTTGCTTGCTTTTAATGTACATCTGGCCACCGTTCAACTTGATTGCGGATTCCATAATAGGGATACCATCGTTTCTTCATGCTTAATTAACATGTTCTTCATCCGTTTTTTCCTTCCTTCGGAGATACTTTTCAAACATACGCTGTCGCTTTGGGTGGCAGTGATGCAAAACATTGGTCAGGGGAGTATCAAGTTATGAGAAGAACGATTTTGAAACGGATCGCAGGACAGTGTCAAGTTCGACGCGGCTTTACGTTAGTCGAATTGCTGGTGGTGATTGCGATCATTGGAATTTTGGTGGGTTTGCTCCTGCCAGCAGTTCAAGCAGCACGCGAAGCAGCACGCCGCATGCAATGCTCGAATAACGTTAAGCAAATCGGACTGGCGGTTCACAATTTTGAATCCACCTACAAGAAACTGCCGCACAGTGGACAGTGCGGTTCGACAGGTTCCACAACGACTGTCTACATGATTCAGTCCGTACCAACGCAGCTACTGCCGTATATCGAACAAACGGCTCTGTACAACATGTTTGATCACAGTGCCAACCCTTTCACTTTATACACTGCTACACTCCAGTCCAATGGTCACTATCAGACTGCGACTGGCGCATTGCTCCACAAGAATGCGAAGGGGAGAACTTACGACGATCCAGGATTTCCTTCGGGTCAAGTAGCGGCGAAAACATTGGTGTCCGCTTTCATTTGTCCTTCTACACCCATCGATGGCGTCTCGCGTGACCCGGTCCATGGATACGCTGGTTTCGACTATATGTTTCCGGATTTGTCCGACATCGATTCGACCGTTGGATCAGCAACTTTTGGAACGCGAACACAGCCCGCAGGTGGGCCAGCTTGGCTTGCCCAGGTTGTAGCAGGTATGCTCAACTGCGATGGCGGTAGTATTTCACGTGTTACCGATGGTACTTCCAACACTATCCTGATGATCGAAGACGCATCTCGTTCCCACCCAAATGTGTCCAAGTTTGGAGCTCTTTCCGCCCGACAGTCGCCAGTCTCGGCACCGGCTAACCCAGTTGCATGGATCGGTGGAACGGCAGGCGGACGCCGTGTTTTTTCATGGGCCGATCCTGACACCGCCACCAACGGTTATTCAGGACCGAGCAACGCTATTAGCCCAGGATCGAAACTCGCTAAGGTCAACAACTACTCGACCCCAATTGGTGGTCCTGTGCAGTGTCCTTGGACGCTCAATAACTGCGGTCCAAACGACGAACCATTCTCGTTCCACTCAGGCGGCGTCAATGCAGCGATGGGTGACGGGTCGGTGCGATTTATTTCCGCGTCCACAGACGGTGTAGTCGTCAAGTTTATGGTTGGTGCTCAAGACGGCACTGTCGTTGCAAATCAAGAATAGGAAGGGACATTTATGAGAACTCTTTTGCTTATTGTTTTGCTCGGTTTGAGTTTTGGTTGCGGTTCTGCTGGCACGCCGATGGCAGCGATGACCGCAATCCAAGGTAAGCTCGAAACGAGTGGAGGCAAACCCGTTGGTGGTGTACTGCTGACTCTCCATCCCCTTGAAGGTCAGCACCCAGCTTATTTGCAAGTTGCCGAGGACGGTAGTTTCAAGGGCGATGTTGTGACTGGGAAATACACGTACTTTCTGGGCAAATCAACCGCTAAGAATTCCGAGCAAAACTTGAAGCAGGTCAATGCGAAGTACTATGAAGCTGACTTAGCTCGAACAATCGTTATTCGAGCTGGCGAAGAAACGCGTATTTCGCTTCAATAAGATTCCGTCGAATTCCTCGCAATAAAACCAAAAGGACCGGTTCCGCGCAAGCAGATCCGGTCCTTTTTCATTTAGTCGACTTTTCCCCCCGATTCGCATTCTTTGCTCGCTAGGTACACTAGTATTATTTCTGGCGTAGGCCTATTTAAATTGGGCAGTTGTCAGCCGGGTTTTTCACGCCCAAATACTATTCCACTTGATAATCTGAATATTGTGGCATTTATGGTTTGGCAGCGAGTTTGCATCATAGGAGTTGGGTTGCTCGGCGGTTCGATCGGCCTAGCACTGAAACGAAAACGGCTAGCGGAAACCGTCGTCGGCGTTGGACGAACCATTTCCAAGCTGGATACGGCTCTCGCTCGCGGTGCAATCGATCTAGCCACCGACGATATTCTTGTGGGCGCAAAAGAAGCAGATTTAATCATCGCTTGCACGCCGGTTCAGTCGATCGTCGATTCCCTCCAAGTCGCGGCGAGTGTTGCGCAACCGAATGCGATTTTGACCGACGTGGGCAGCACCAAACAAACGATTATTAGAGCTGCGCAAGGTCGGCTTTCTCCAAACCAGTTTATTGGCAGCCATCCAATTGCCGGTGGCCACCACAGCGGCGTTGAGCATGCAGTCGGAACTCTCCTGGACGGTGCACTCGTTGTTATTACCCCTGCTGAAGACACTTTGCCGGAATTAGTCACGCGAATGATCGGTTTTTGGGAATCGATGGGTTCTCGAACCTGTTGTCTTTCCCCCAGAGATCATGACGAGGCGTTGGCGACCGCCAGCCATTTGCCACACATGGTTGCATCGGCTTTGGCAATGGCAACCGCTCCCGAAAACCTCCAGTTTGTTGGGAAAGGGTGGATGGACTCAACTCGCATCGCCGCCAGCAATACACAAGTGTGGAGGCAGATCTTGGAAGAAAACCATGCGCCTGCCTTACAAGCGATGAAGAACTTTGCCACAATTTGCGCATCTTGGGTCGAAGCCTTGGAAAAATCCGATTTCGACCGTATCGAACAATTACTCAAAGCGGGAAAAGCAACACGTGAGGCTGTGGCAAGTAGACATTCATCCGGCTGACGGCCAACCGGATTCTCTCGGGCATTCTGCGCTCACCTCGATTGGTGAACTCGGAATCGCTAACGACCTTTCCATTCGTGCCGCATATGGTTTTCTACTTCAGGGCTCACTCGCCCAAGATCAATTGACGAAGATCGCCAACGAACTTCTTTCCGATCCGATTGCACAACGCTGCGTGGCATCCTTCGTCGGCGACGTGTTGCTGAATCAACCCATGTACGCGCCGGGTGCATCCCCCTGCTCGCTCATCTATGCGATGCTCAAGCCGGGAGTGATGGATCCAGTCGCCCAAAGCACCCTCAAGATGCTTCGCGACCTCAAGTACGAAGTTGACGAGGTGCGCACGTTTCGAAAATATTGGATTAGCTCAAACAATGGAGCCGGTCAAATCGAAAAGTCCGTTGTTCAGCGGATTTGTCAAAAAGTACTGGCCAATGACTCCATCGAACAAGTCGTGGTAGGACCGTTGGCTCTCGAACAATTGGCTGTAGGTTCTCCTTACCAATTCAATCTGACCGTAGTCCCCATACGCGACCTGGATGACGACAGTCTCATGCTATTGAGCAAAACAGGCCAGCTCTATCTGTCGATTGCCGAGATGAAAACGGTTCAAGAGCACTTCTGCGAACAAGACCGTGATCCGACTGATATTGAACTGGAAACAATCGCTCAAACGTGGAGTGAGCACTGCAGTCACAAGACGCTAGGCGGCAAAATTGAATACCGCGACGAGAACGGCACGCGGCATTTTAACAGCATGCTCAAGGAAACTATCTTCGCCGCAACCGTACAAATTCGAGAGAGTTTGGGGCCAGACGACTGGTGCGTTAGCGTCTTTAAAGACAATGCTGGCATCGTAAAATTTGATGACGAAGACCACGTGGTGTTCAAGGTAGAGACGCACAACCATCCATCCGCCATCGAGCCTTATGGTGGTGCCAACACGGGTCTGGGTGGTGTGATCCGCGACCCGCTCGGGACCGGGCTGGGTGCCAAGCCAATCTGCAGCACGGACGTATTCTGCTTTGCATCACCTAACTTTGACCCAAGCGATTTACCTCCTGCAGTTTTGCATCCCCGACGCGTTATGAAAGGGGTCGTGTCTGGCGTTCGAGATTACGGCAACCGCATGGGCATCCCGACGGTAAATGGCGCCGTTTACTTCGATGACCGCTACTTAGGAAATCCGCTTGTTTATTGTGGCAACGTCGGAATCATCCCCGTCGACAAGGTGGAGAAACAAGCGATGCCGGGCGACTTGATCGTGGCCATAGGTGGTCGAACGGGACGCGATGGCATTCATGGAGCCACTTTTAGCAGCGTCGAGCTAACCGAGGAGAGCGAAAACATTTCCGGTGGATCCGTGCAAATCGGAAACGCAATCACTGAGAAAATGGTGATGGACGTACTGCTGCAAGCGCGCGATCAAGGACTTTACACTGCGGTAACCGACTGCGGAGCAGGTGGCTTTAGCAGCGCCGTCGGCGAAATGGGAGAATCCATCGGGGCCGAAGTCTGGCTCGAGCAAGCGCCACTCAAGTACGAAGGGCTCAGCTACACCGAAATTTGGATTAGCGAAGCGCAAGAGCGGATGGTCATGTCCGTGCCGCCAAACAAAATCGATCGCTTGAAAAAGCTTTGCAACGACGAGGACGTCGAAGTCGCTGTCCTTGGCCAATTCACCCCCACTGGGCTTTTGCGGTTGATGTATTACGGCGTGGAAGTCGGCTGCGTGAGCATGGAATTCTTGCATCAGGGTAGGCCCCCCGTGGTCCGCCAAGCAGTGTATCAACCTGTGCCGACCTTGCCTTGCCAACTCGGTACGTTAGATCGCGAGGCGATGGAATCGACGCTAGAAAAAATCCTGGCCAATCCGACTGTGGCGAGCAAGCACTGGATCATTCGCCAATACGATCATGAAGTCCAAGCGGGCAGCGTGGTGAAGCCGCTGGTCGGCCCATCCAGCAATGGGCCAAGTGATGCAGCCATTATTCGCCCCAAGCTCAATAGCCATCGCGGGCTCGTGCTTTCATGTGGCATGAATCCCCGCTTGGGCGATTACGATCCCTATCACATGGCAACCTCCGCCATTGACGAAGCGGTACGTAACGCGGTTGCGGTCGGGGCTGACCCGAGCCGAATAGCAATCCTCGATAATTTTTGTTGGGGCAATACCGAGCGGCCAGAGACATTGGGCACATTGGTTAGGGCTGCGATCGCATGCCATGATTTGGCGATTCAATGGAAAACACCTTTCATTAGTGGCAAGGACAGTCTCAACAACGAGTTCTCGTGGTTCAATGGGCGTGGGGAAAAGCAAACGATCGCGATACCTTGTTCGTTACTAATCAGTGCGATGGGTCAAATCGACGACTGCAGGCTTGCTGTAACGATGGATTTTAAACGCGCTGGCAATGCCATCTATTTGATCGGCGTGACACGGGACGAGTTGGCTGGTTCTTATGCGGCGTTGGTATTGGGCAAATCGGGTGGTAACGTACCGACCGTGGATGCCAGCATGGCCATGCGAAGCTATTTTGCCATCCATCAAGCGATCAAGAGCAAACTGATTGCGTCGTGCCACGATTTAAGCGAGGGAGGCTTGGCCGTTTCCCTAGCGGAAATGGCGTTTGCAGGCGAACTCGGCGTTTCGATTGACCTAACCCACATGCGGCAAGCGAGCTTCGTGGATCGCGAGGTGGCATTGTTTTCCGAATCGAACAGTCGACTGCTGTGCGAGATCCCAGCCACACTCACCGAGCAATTTGAAACCGCCATGCAAGGGGTCCCATGCTTCCGGCTTGGTGAAGTTGCAACGCATGATCGCGTTGTTGTCCAATGCAACGAAAAGGTATTAATTGACAAGCCATGGCGTGAGCTTCGAGAAACGTGGTTAAAGCCACTAGATTGGGAATGAAACCGTTGACTGGACAATGTTATGAAGCCGAGACGCAGTCGGTCCGGAACCGCCGCAGCCATGGAGATCGTCCAGCTTTCGCGCTTATGAAACTGAAGGATCGGCTAAGGTGAAAAGGATGATGAATCGTCTGTCAGTTGCGCCTCCATCGAATTTAGCC
>JAYVBW010000910.1:0-4305 GCA_043750255.1 Pirellula sp. | reverse complement strand
GCTGGCGAAGCACTCGGTCAAGCTCCGTCGGATGCAACCATTCTGTTCGACGGAAAGGATTTGTCGGAATGGAAAAGAGATGGTAGGAAAGATGAAGCGGCACCCTGGAAAGTCGGCGATGGATTTTTCGAAGCGGTCGGTGGAAGTGGCTCGATTGTGACTCGCAAGGAATTCGGCGACATGCAATTGCACATCGAATGGTCCGCTCCAGAAATCGTAAAAGGCGATTCGCAAGGCCGCGGGAACAGCGGCGTCATTATCATGGGCAAATACGAGATTCAAATTCTCGATAGCTATGACAACAATTCCTATGCTGACGGCCAAGCGGCATCGATCTATGGCCAGTTTCCGCCACAAGTCAACGTAACCAAAGCGCCTGGACAATGGAACGTCTACGACATCATTTTCGAAGCCCCACGATTTGAAGGTGAAAAGCTGACCAAGCCTGCGCGATCTACCGTTTTTCATAATGGCGTTTTGGTCCAAAATGCAAAGGAACACATCGGCCAAATGGCCCACCAAGAGGTAGGCAAGTACCAACCGCATCCACCCAAGGGACCGATCCTTTTGCAGGACCATGGAAACTCGACTCGATTCCGAAACATCTGGGTTCGACGTTTGCGAGACGAAGTCGATCCATGGATTGTCATGCCGGGTGCTGCCGAAGCAAATTTGCCAGGCAAAGGCAAAAAGATTGTTCTGATTTCCGGTGACGACGAATATCGATCCGAAGAGTCGCTGCCAATGTTGGGCAAGATCCTGTCGGAACAGCATGGTTACGATTGCGTTGTCTTGTTTGCAATCAATCCTGAAACTCAAACTGTCGATCCCAATTACCAATCCAACATCCCTGGCTTGCACCATCTCGATGATGCGGATGGCATGATTATGTGCTTGCGTTTTCGATCGCTGCCGGATTGGCAAATGGCTCACTTTGAAAAATTTGCAATGGAAGGCAAACCATTCATCGCCCTGCGAACTTCAACGCATCCATTCAATTTTCCAGCGGACTCCAAGTCAGCTTACAAGAAATGGGCTTTCAACAGCAAGGAATGGGAAGGGGGCTTTGGACAACAGATTATTGGAGAAACTTGGCATTCGCACCACGGCGCTCACGCGTCGCAAGCGACTCGAGGTGTCATTCCTGATGCCGCTAAAGCTTCTCCAATTCTCAAAGGAGTTAGCGACGTCTTCGGTCCGTCCGATGTCTACGGTGTGGTCCATCTACCAAGCACTGCAACAGTATTGCTTCAAGGCCAGGTAGTCAAAGGCATGAAGCCAACCGATCCGCCGCTTGAAGGACCAAAAAACAATCCAATGATGCCGTTGGCGTGGACCAAAGATTATCAACTGCCGAGTGGAAAGACCGGCAAGTTGTTCTGCACGACGATGGGGGCCGCGAACGATTTTCTCAACGAAGACCTTCGCCGTCTGGTAGTCAACGCAACTTATTGGATGACGGGTTTGGAGAGCAAGATCCCTGACAAAGCCAGCGCCACGGTGTCAGACAAGTACAAGCCAAGCAACTTCGGTTTCAAATCGGCAACATTCTTTACAGAGCTGTTGATCAGACCGATTGATCTCGTAAAGTGAATGTTTTCTGTGGCCCTGCGGCTCCGCCCGCAGGGATTAGCAGTCGTCAGCGGACGGAGCCGCTACCCCACATTCAAGGCCGTCTATGGTGTTTCACGTTATCATCTGAGCGGCCATCAGCAATGGCCCGTGGATAGGTTCGCGAACAAGATGGTTCGCACTAGGAGCAAGTTGCCTTCGCTCCAGTTCACGCAAAAGTCTGTCGACGATGTTGGAATGGTTGCTTAAGATACCACCGCTCATGGCTAGCGAATAAGACAAGTGAGCTAGGTCGAGTCGCCGAACAGTGTCGGTAACCAAATAGACCATCGCATCGATCGAATCGGTTAGTATTTTACCTGCGACTGGATCCTGGTCTGCGTGTGTCAAAACAGATCCGCTGAGCTCAGCGACTTGAGCACGAGGCAAAGGCGTTTTGTAGACAAAGCCGACGAGCTCCGTAGGGTTGCTCAATCCCAACTGTTTCAACAGTGCACTCTGAAAGGGTGTTGCCGCTTCACCCCGATCGTGCGAATGGCATATGGCACGCAGCCCTGCCATTCCGATTGCGAAACCGCTACCCTCATCGCCGAGCAAATACCCCCACCCCCCGACGCGTGCGGATCGGTGTTCCCTGTTTCGCCCACATGCAATCGAACCGGTGCCGACCACTAAAGTAACGCTTTGCGCCCAAGTCGACGCTGCAACGGATGGCG
Source organism: Pirellula sp. (assembly GCA_043750255.1). GTDB lineage: Bacteria > Planctomycetota > Planctomycetia > Pirellulales > Pirellulaceae > JBKCUI01. Next base: position 2,017 of record JAYVBW010000910.1, on the reverse strand, counting down.
ACAAGTCTTGTTCGTACATGGCAGCCAAACGCAAGGGTTCGACGTCGTCGATGACAATCGTTTGATTCGCCAGTCGTCGACCATCGGCCCAAGCTCGCACACGATTTTGCTCTTCGCGTCGGCCTGCTCCTGCTAGACTCAGACAAGCAACTGCAATCGAGGACGAACCCATCGAAGCTTGCTCGAGTGCCCTCGTCACAGCTAAGCCGATGTTCGCCAATGCAGTTTCAAAACCTACGGACCGCGGATTGCCTGGTCCAGCTTGGCCACGGCCTACGACCTCCAGTTCCACAGAGCATCGACCACTTGACGACCGTACGTTTGCAATCCAAGCGATTGTTTTGGAACCCCCGCCATCGACAGCTAGTACCTGTTTGAGTTGTTTGAAGTTTGTCATGCTGGCATTTCAAGCGCAAGGCGCAATTTTCCTGCCGAGCGTACAAGCAAACTGCGAGCTTCAACTGCCCCGACGGATCGCTTCGCCGCTACGATCGCAGTCTTTACCTCGCCATTACAGAGAGTGAGTTGTTCGGCTGCTTGCTGTTCGCTTAAGCCCGTGATAGCGGCCACGATGCGTACGCTCCGTGCTTTGAGTTTGACATTCGTCGCTCGCAAGTCCACCATCCAATTCCCGTAGGTTTTTCCCAGCAGAACCATAGTGGCGGTAGTCAAAATATTGAGCACCATTTTCGTCGCTGTCCCAGCTTTAAGGCGTGTCGACCCGCTGATCACTTCCGGGCCAACAACCGGAGCTATCACAATGTCGGAACAATGGTTGAGTTCTGAGTCGGGATTACAGGTCAATCCGATCGCATAGGCACCGATCTTTTGTGCATAGCGAAGTCCGCCAATCACGTAAGGAGTTCGGCCGCTGGTTGCGATCCCCACCAACACATCGCGGTTCGACAATTCGCGAGCTTTCAGATCAACAATCGCAGACTCGGAATCGTCCTCTGCACCTTCGATGGCGGAGGTTAACGCTTTCACCCCGCCAGCTATAATTCCAATTACCATTTCTGGTGGAGTATTGAATGTAGGCGGACATTCGGATGCGTCCAGGACACCCAAACGGCCAGACGTACCGGCTCCAAGATAGACTAGTCGACCGCCTTTTGAGATCCTCGCGGAGATTGCATCAACGGCCTTGGCGATCACCACCGACTCTAGTTCAACGGCCGCAGCTACCTTGCGGTCTTCCGCGTTCATCAACTGCACGATTTCATTGGTTGAAAGCGTATCGATGCCGGCTGAAATCGCATTGGGCTGTTCGGTTACAAGCTGGTGCATATTACTTTCGGGATGAAGAATTATCGGGCGAGATCGACTATGATAAGTCAATGTTTAACCGGCGCAGCCGCGTGCCTTGTTTAACCGGCGCAGCCGCGCGCGGTCTGCATCACACATCATACCCTACCAAAAGGAAACGGATGAGAATCCCCCTTGGAATCATCGATATCGTAGTCTTGGTAGTTGCGGTATTTTTGTCGATCGCAGTCGGACTGAAATTTCGGGGCAAAAACAATTCCATCGAATCTTTTTTGCTTGGTGATCGCAACTTACCCTGGTGGGCAATTCTTGGTTCGATTGTAGCTACAGAAACCAGCATCGTGACCGTGCTGAGCATTCCAGGCCAAGGTTTTGGCGACTCCGGTTTTAAATTTTTGCAGCTCGCCCTCGGTTTTCTTCTTGGACGCATTTTGGTGGTAGTCTTTTTGTTGCCTCAGTATTTCCGAGGCAAACTAATGAGTGCTTACGAAATTCTTGGGGTTCGTTTTGGGATGCAGACCAAACGCGTTGCCTCCGTTCTTTTTGTCGTGACGCGAAATCTCGGTGACGGCTTGCGACTTTTTCTTGGAGCGATGGTGTTAAAAGAACTCCTCGGATGGCCATTGTTGTGGAGTGCTGTCACGATCGGCGTGATCACGATGCTCTATACTTATTTCGGTGGCATGCGGTCCGTGGTCTGGAATGATTGTATTCAATTCGTTATCTACATCGTCGGCAGCATCGCAACGGT
>JAYVBW010000909.1:0-2367 GCA_043750255.1 Pirellula sp. | reverse complement strand
GTTTTATTGTGTACTGCAAGATTTGGCAACCGCCATTGCTGTGGTGTTGTTGTCGGATATGAGTTGCGTGCAAGGTTCGCACGCTAGCAGTTCATTCCTTTTTCAGTGAAAGTTTCCATGGTCCAGAAGCAGTTACATCTTGAAAGCACCTAAGAGTATTCAGCCGTTGATCGATGACGGTCTGGTTGATGAAGTCCTTCGTTCGCTGATGAGTGGTAAAGAGGCCCAAGTCTTTCTTGTGCGTTGTGGCAAGGAGATTTGCTGCGCTAAGGTTTACAAGGATGTAGCGGATCGCAGTTTCAAAAAAGCGGTGCCGTATCAGGAAGGCCGAAAAATCCGCAACAGCCGCCGACAAAGAGCGATGGAAAAGCGTTCCAAATTCGGACGTGATCAACAGGAGGTTGTTTGGCAAAGGGCCGAAGTGGACGCCCTATACCGACTCGCCGAAGCGGGAGTACGCGTCCCTAAGGCATATGGTCTGTTTGGTGGCGTGTTGTTGATGGAGCTGATTACCGGAGCAGACGGGGAAGGGGCTCCACGACTTAACGATATCACCATGTCCGCAGAGCAAGCCGTAAAGGATCACGCAACGGTCATGAATTTTGTCTTGCGAATGTTGTGTGTCGGACTGGTGCACGGTGATCTGTCTGAATTCAATGTCCTACAGGACGAAGATGGGCCCGTCATCATTGACTTGCCGCAAGTCGTCAATGCCGCAGCAAACAATAGTGCCAAAAGTATGCTCCAGCGTGATGTCGACAACATCACCCAATATTATGCGCGATATGCCCCGGAGTTGGCAGATACCCACTACGCAGAAGAAATATGGGATTTGTATGAAAAAGGTGAACTCCAACCTGACTTGAGACTAACAGGTAAGTTTGAGTTTTCGACTGAGGCAGCCGATGTGGATGCGGTATTGCACCTCATTGACGTTGCCTATGAAGAAGAACAGGAACGCCAGGAAAGAATGCGCAACAATTGACACATTGCGATAACGAAGGGGCTGACTGGTCGGTTTGCGGATCGTCGAGTACCACAAGCGACGGACAAACTATTCGACCGTTTGGACGCTTATCCAAACAGGGGTTCCATCCTTAGAAGCACTTTTTTGCGGTGGGAAGGTACAATTCTCGAAGGAATTATGACTTTTGTATAATAACTCAAGGATTGACGAAAGGGCGAATAAACCTTACTTTTCGTGCTGCATTTACAGGTTTTTAACAAGACTAGTCTTATAAGGATTACGAAGATGGCACGCGCCGGAGCAATTACTTTCAAGGGTACTCCCATGACTCTTCTTGGCACGGAGCTTGCCGTTGGTAGCCCTGCACCTGATTTTACCGTCCACTTTTTCGAGGGCGGCCTCAAGACAATTACGTTGGCGGATCTCAAAGGCAAACCGACCATAATCAGCGTAGTGCCGTCGCTCGATACCGGTGTCTGCCAAATCCAGACGAAGAAGTTCAACGTCGAATTGGGTGCCATGGGTGACAAGATCAATGCATTAACCGTTAGCCGCGATTTGCCCTTCGCCATGAATCGCTTTTGCGGAGCCGAAGACATCAAGGCGATGAAGGTCGGAAGCGATTATCAGAATGGTGGCTTCGGGATGAGCTTTGGATTGATGATCGATGAGTTGAAGCTGTTGACACGAGCAGTTTACGTTCTCGACGCTAGCGGCAAAGTTGTTTACGGAGAAATCGTTCCGGAGGTTACTCACGAGCCGAACTACGTGCCAGCGATCGCAGCTTTGAAGTCGCTGATGTAGTCATAGTGGACGACCGCTCCGCGGTCGCAAGCAGTCCTGTCAAACCAACAACATTTAACGATCGCGGAGCGATCGGCCACAATGAATTCGATCTCTAATCTAAAGCGACGGTTTGCATTAGACGAGATAGAGGGGCTCGGCTATTTCAAGTCGATCGATTGGGTTGATTGCGTCGATTCGACCAACAAGCAACTTATTCAATCCGTGCGGGAGCAATCTATTTCGCTGCCCGCACTACTTGCAGCAGATAGACAGACCTCTGGCGTGGGTCGAGAGAGTCACCCATGGTGGTCGCCGCCCGGTTGTTTGATGTTTTCGATGGCAATCCCGATGGGGCTGCTTGACCCGTCGGAACCTAGTTCTTTAAACGATTCCTTCGTCAGTTCGGCTTTGTTGCCGTTGCGCGTTGGTTGCGCAATCGCGGAATGTTTGGAACAATTCGCTTCGGCGAAACCCATGGTCAAGTGGCCAAACGATGTTTACATTTCCGGACGCAAGGTTTGTGGAGTCTTGATCGAAGTCATTCCAAAACCGTTACCGGCCCGATCGGTGGCAGTGATCGGAATAGGGATCAATTGCCAAGTGGATTTCCGAAA
>JAYVBW010000908.1:0-5793 GCA_043750255.1 Pirellula sp. | reverse complement strand
CTTGCAGATCGGAACAAACGTCTAGAGGATTCGGCTCAATCTGGGCGCGGACTAAGTTCGCGGTTTGAAATGCCGCGAGAAGATCTTCAGCTAAGCATTAGTGAAGCGCTCTATCTCAATAACAATAGGGAATTGATGAGCGAGTTGCTGGGTCGAGGGTTAGTCGATCGACTTGTACACATCCAGGATGACGGAACCGCCATGGAACTCGCATTTCAATCGGTACTACAGCGTCCACCCGATTCCGTTGAACGTGAGGCTATCATGAGTTACCTACAAATGCGATCCGAGCGACGCCTGCAAGCCTACCAGCAAATGGTATGGTCCTTATTGGCAAGTACAGAGTTCCGATTTAACCACTAATGCGTGCCGCAATGGCAAGTCTCGCGATCGGAGTCGCGAAACCACATAGGGCAGCTGGAATCTTTGAAAAGTGATTGAAAATGCAAACATTTAAACGAACTTTCTGTGGTTCTTCCGATCATCTCGGATTGAGTCGGCGAGCATTTCTTGGCGGGTCGGCGGTTACAGCGGGGGCATTTAGTGCCGACCTGAGCGGCCTGGAATGCTTTGCACAGCCGGTTTTTGCGGAACAGCTCAAACAGGAACAAAAAAGAGTGATTCTACTTTGGCTCGCTGGCGGTGCGAGTCAGTTGGAAACGTGGGACCCAAAACCAGGTCGTGAAACGGGTGGGCCTTTTCGAGCCATCCCAACTTCGGTACCGGGCGTGCATATCTCCGAATTGATGCCGAAGATGGCAAAGCGGTTGCACCAACATACCGCCATTATTCGGTCGCTTAATACACGAAACGGTGACCATGGCGGGGCAGCCGAACTGATGCTCAAAGGACGTCGCACGGACGCTACCGTTCCTTATCCTGACCTTGGAGCGATGATTGCACGTGAACTCGGTCGAGCCGACAGTAAAGTGCCCGACTTTGTAGCGTTCTATTCGGAAACGGAAGGACGCGGCAATACGCTAGGTGGTCCGGGTTTCCTTGGAAGCCGCTACGCACCGATTCAATTGTTTGAGGATCCCATTCCGCAAGATCTTCGGCGACTCGATGAAATTGCGGAAGGCGATCATCAAGATCGTGAAAAATTGAGAAGACTGCTCAGCCAACGCTTCCTTCGCAACCATAACGCGAGCACCGTTCAAAGCCATAACACGGCTTATGAACGCGTGAAGGGATTGATGTCTAGTGAATATTTGTTCAATATTGAGAACGAATCGCAGAGTGTCCGCGATCGGTATGGACCTACTCAATTTGGCGAGCAGTGCCTCGTCGCGCGACGATTGGTCGAAGCAGGCGTACCTTTTGTCCGTGTCGCTCGAGCTTGGTGGGATAGTCATGGTCAGAATTTCGAAACGCATCTCGAACTAGTTACCGAACTGGATCATGTATTGAGTGTTCTCCTCGATGATCTGCAAGAACGTGGGCTATTGGAGGACACGTTGGTCATCACCGTTGGAGAATTCGGCCGGACACCTCAGATTAATGCGAGCCTTGGAAGAGACCATTTCGCCACGGCCTGGAGTTGTTCCCTTTCGGGATGCGGAATCCGTCCTGGCGTCGTTTACGGAAAGACTGACCCCGATGGAAAGACAGTTACCGAAGGAGAAATGGGGGCTGGCGATTTGTTTGCAACGATCTTTAAAGCCGTCGGTATTGATCCTCATCACGAATATCAGTACGGAGCGCGTCCCATTCCTCTCGCAGATCCCGGTACGCGCATCATCACCGATATTTTAGGATAATCCGTCCTAATTTTGATTTTAGCGAGTCACAAAATGGAAAAAAAAATAGAACTCAAAATCACCAAGGAAATCTCACGACGAGATATCCTTTTTTCGATGGTTCGAATGCCAAATTCAGAACTTCTCCAGGTTGGTAGCAGCGACTTCAAGCTCTACGGGTTCGATCTTTCGAACGACATGAACGAACCTATTTCAGAAGGCAGGGCACACGACAGTTATGTCACGGGTGTCGCTCGAACCGAGGCATTTCTAGTAACATCCAGTTATGACCAGCGACTTGTATGGTGGAATCTGGAATCTGGCAAGCCAATCCGAACCGTCGACAACGCGCATCAGCGATTCATACGTGATGTTCAGGCAAGTCCCGATGGTAAATGGATCGTAAGTGTCGGCGACGACATGATCGCAAGAGTTTGGGAAAGTACATCGGGCAAATTGCGACACGAGCTTCATGGCCATCAGACTGTGACGCCCCATCACTTTCCATCGATGCTCTACGCTTGTACTATTTCTCCCGATAGCCAACATATTGCCACCGTAGATCGCATTGGAACGATTCTCATTTGGCGATCCGAAGACGGTCGACAGGTCGCTAAGTTAGAGGCCTCCGAAATGTATACTTGGGATGCAAAGCAGCGACGACATTCTATCGGAGGAATCCGAAGTGTTGCTTTCTCGCCCGACGGTCGGCACTTAGCCGTTGGCGGGATGGGACAAGTCGGAAATATCGATCACCTCGAAGGCAAGGCACTTGTCGAGATATTCGCCTGGCAGGTTGGGGAAAGGACACATTCCTATGTTGACAATAGCTTCAAGGGACTCGTCGAATCACTTGCATTTCATCCCAATGGAAATTGGCTTGTCGCTGCGGGCGGCGACAACAGCGGGTTCCTGATGTTTTTTGACTTGGCCGATTCCAAGAAATCATTCCGCGACGAAAAGGCACCCATGCACATCCACAGTGTCGCCGTCAATGAATCGGGCGATGCGATTTATGCAGTTGGGCATGGAAAAATTGCCAAGTGGACTGTCAGTACCACCGAACCCTCGTGAGTCGGGTAAGAATGGGTGGAACCTAACCAGCGGTGGCGCTCATGCGTTGGCTATTGCGCTCAGCTCTGCCACTTTTATACTCGTTCCACCGGTTTCGTCGGGATCAGGGTCCACGCAGATGCCCACCAGATTTGCCGCTAGGAGGTCTTTGATGACCGGGTGAAGTCCCGAGCGAACAATCAACGCGAATTCCCAGTTCGATTCCCCGCTAGCGTCCATAAAAGCTCCTGCTTTTTTCGTAGAGGTGAAAGCCAGGGCATGGACTGTTCCATCGCCTATCGTTGCGGACCGATAAAAGCCGCGTCGCGTGAGTAACAGGAAGGGGAATATAAGCGGGGTCATCTGATTTTAATTATCCAGTAGGTCCGGCCACACCGTTTCGAATTGGGAATACATCCGCCTCGTTCGAACGCCTCGTAACTCAAGTGGAATTATCCTAACTGTCCCTCCGCTGTCAAACCTGGCAGGCGAGGACCTCCTTGCTTGGTCGTCCCGACGGTTGCCAAGATTTGCAAAACCTGCTCGTAAGGGACTGGTTTAACTAAGTGGTGATCAAATCCCGATTCAATCGAACGAGACCGATCTGATTCCTGCCCATATCCCGTCATGGCGATCAGCACGACGTTACTGAAATTAGGTTGCTGTCGCAGCCGCTTCGCTACCTCATAGCCGCTGAATCCCGGAAGGCCGATGTCTAGCAGTATCACATCTGGGTGGTGATCATCGGTCACTTCCAGTGCGGTCGGACCCGCATATGCAGTCCTTACGGCGTGACCAGATGTTATCAGCAAAGTTGCCAGACTATCTGCTGCGTCTACGTTGTCATCCACGACCAACACACGCAAAGATAGTTGAGGCGATACCGCAAGTTCCTTGGCGGTCGAAAACGTCGGTACGGGTATCATTGCTACCGGGAGGCGAACGATAAATTCACTCCCTTTTCCCAACGAGCTGTGAGCCTCGACACGTCCATGATGCAATTCTACCAGTTTTTGCACTAACGCTAAGCCGATCCCTAAGCCGCCTTCTGAGCGATCAAGCGACCGTTCCCCCTGTGTAAAGAGATCGAAAATGCGTGGCAGAAGCTCCGGGAGGATTCCGACACCGGTATCCCGAACTTTCAACACACACTCGTCACCATCTTGCTGTGCGCTGAGCCAAACATGACCACCATTCTCGGTGTACTTGGCGGCATTGATAAGCAAGTTCACAACGATTTGTTCCATGCGAGTCGGGTCGGCGTTTAACCAGATTGGATCGGGAGACAATGATACTGTGAGTTCATGTCTACGTTGATCCATCAGTGGGCTGGCGCTTTCCACCGCACGTTCCACAATATTACCCACTTGGAGTAGCTCGGGGCGAACTTGAACCCGTCCGCTCGTAATCCGCGTGACTTCCAACAAATCATCGACCAGTCGGGACATCTGTCGGACCTGTCGTTCGATAATGGTACGAGCTTGATGTAGAATTTGGTCCTCATCTTTATGCATGTGGAGAAGCTGCACGGCATTTGAGATTGGGGCGAGAGGGTTACGAAGTTCGTGGCCCAGCATCGCCAGAAATTCATCTTTGCGACGGTGCAAGTCGCGTAACTGCTCAGCGTGGAGTTGTAAATTGTCTTCGAGCCGCTTGCGTTCGGTCTGGTCCCGTACGACCTTGGTAAAGCCTAGTAAACCGCCTCGCTCATCACGCAAAGCGGTGAGAATGCCCAGCGCAAAAAACCGGTCACCGTCCTTCTTCAACATCCAGCGATCGTCCCCAGCGCGCCCGTTCGCTTCGGCGTCGATAAATTCTTTTTGAGCCAATCCTTTCTCAATAGCTTCCGGCGTAAAAATCAATGGTACGATGTCTCTGCCAATCCACTCATCTTCCCCGAAGCCGAAAATCTGTTGCACACCTTCGTTCCAGCTTGTGGCCCGCCGCTGCGGGTCCGTCATAAAGATGGCGTAGTCTTTAACCTGCTCGACCAGCGTCCGGAACCTGCTCTCATGATCCTTCAGCTCTCGTTCTAAACTTCTACGTTCGCTGATATCGCGGATGTTGCATTGAATTACGTCATGATCGCCTGCTAGGTAAATGTTGCTGACGAATTCGACCTCGACCTCCTTGCCGGTTACGCTTTGGAGCGGAAGATTCTCGTACCGAATGTAGCCCTTTTCTTGTAGTTCCCGGAAGTTGGCTCGGCTCGCCTGCTCGTCTTTGAAGAGGCCGATTTCCCACAATTCTTTGCCTGAAAAATCGTCATGGCTATAGCCTAATAATTCCGTCATAAATGGGTTGGAGTCGACAATCTTCAAGCTGATGGCGTCAAGGATAAGGATTCCATCTCTGGCTGACTCGAATAGTCGCCGATACCGAACTTCAGAGGATTGGACTGATACCTCTTGCCTCCGGCGTTCGCTCACATCTCGGAACACCAGCACCACTCCGCTGACTTCGTCCTTCGCATTTCGTATCGGAGCCGCACTGTTATCAATTGGCCGTTCCGTGCCGTCTCTGGCAATGAGCAGCGTGTGATTTTCAAGCCCGATGACGATACCCTCTCGCAATGCTCTCGTGGCAGGATTCTCAATCGTGTGTCGCGTCTCTTCATTGATGATTCTGAAAACGAGGTCCAGCGGCTTTCCAGAGACTTCTTCTTGCTTCCAACCGGTCAAGCACTCAGCCACCGGATTCATAAAGGTGACGCCGCTGTTGGTGTCGGTGGTGATGACGGCATCACCAATGCTGGAAAGAGTTACACGAAACCACTCGCGCTGCTCGTGCAACGCATGTTCCGATGACTGCCGTGATAATTTAATTTTTTCCGTTTCCAATCCGCTCCACTCCGCATCTAATCCGAACGAATATTCAATGCTGCAATTGTAGCATAATTTTCCATAACCACGCCCTAAATCGGGCCATTGGATATTCGTTAGAAGCCCTCTCGACAACTCGTCGCGGGGTTTGACAGCAATCACGGAAAAAAACGATGTTT
>JAYVBW010000907.1:0-1669 GCA_043750255.1 Pirellula sp. | reverse complement strand
CATAACAGGCTCTGTGAAGAGTTTTTGCTGGGCTAAACCGCTTGGTCAACCGGGGTATTGTGAATACACTGCTGCATATGAGGCCACTGCTACGACTATGGGGGAAGAAACGGGGCGGACGAATGTCCGGCTGGTGGTTCGTGGGATCGCTTGGAGAAGCGCTCTTTTTCGCTTCCTTTTTTCTTGTCGGGGTCATGTGCTTTACCACTTTGGTTGCTTGGCAATTCTTGTCGCCAACTACCGGGGTCCGTGTTGGGTACGGATTCTGGTTGCTGACAACCGTGACGGCGTCGTTTATCGTTATGGGAGCTGTGGGTTTTTGGTATCGGGTCCTCAAAGTCGCAACCAGCGATGAACATAGGGAGGTTATCGCTAAACATGGGTTAGTCTCACGTCCCAACAAGCCACACTATAGAAACTTGCTGCCGCCCATGGTGCCGCTGCTAACTCCCTTTACAGACAGCCCTGGTGCAAAACTGGCATTTCGCTTACCTGGAGAATGGCCGGGGACAGGTGCCTTGATTTCTATCGGGCTATTTGCGATGGCCTGGAATGCGATGATGGTTGTCTTTTCCGTCTTCGCCGTCGGAGGTTTCTTGCGAGGCGAGGTTCAGGTTCGACTATTGATGCTCCTGATTCCTGGAATCTACGTTGGGTTGCGCGCTGGGCAGTTGTTCTTGAGATCGTATGTGCAGGAGATCGGCATTGGATCGACGACCGTGGAAATTGAAGATCTGCCGCTGGTGCCGGGGAAGACCTACAAACTGCTTTTAGTCCAATATGGCCGCCTCATCATCAAGAAACTTTCAATTCGACTAGTATGTGAGGAGGAAAGCACCTATCATTTCGGCACGGATGTCAGGACGGAATGCGAGATTGTGCGGCTCCAAAATATTTTGGATCAAGGGCGTTCTAGAATCGATTGGGGACGTCCGCTGGAGCTTGAGTGCCATGTCACCATTCCCCTTGATGCGATGCACTCGTTTCAAAGTTTACACAATGCAATTCACTGGAAAATTATTGTTGAAGGAGAGGCAAATCGATGGCCATCGTACTGCCGAAGTTTCCCCGTAATCGTGTACCCACACGCTCGCAGCAATCCAGTCAGTCAGCCATCATGATCCGATTGCTTGGTCTGCAACCGACCTACATGTCCCGTGATATTCTCGAGTTTGAGTATCGCGTATCCAATATTCAACAAAATTCGATTTCTGCTGTGGAAGTCTCCGTCGTGTGGCTGACCGAGGGGAAAGGGACCGAAGATTTGGGAGTCCATTTCTTTCAACGCCTCACCGGCAATTCGCTTGCGGCGTCGGATTGGTCCATTCCGCAACAAGTGCACGTTCCGCTCCCCGACTCTCCTCTTTCCTACGAGGGGCGGTTGTTGAAGATCTCCTGGTGCGTTCGTGTTCGATTTTATCTGAATGATGGAACGGAGCTTGTTGCCCAACAGCCGTTCTATCTAGGGACGATTACTCGCGAAGTCTAATCCCGCCTATGCTCATTGAGGCTTAGGACTCTCATCGACAAGTCCAATCGCTTGCTCCATAAGAATTTCGCCCGTCATTTCGCCCAATGAAGTGCGGCTAATGTACTCGTACCGAGGAAAACTTGCGAAATCGACTTTCGTCAAGATGTATCCGAACGCATCGTTGGTTAGACCGAACAA
>JAYVBW010000906.1:0-1898 GCA_043750255.1 Pirellula sp. | reverse complement strand
GCCGCATCCGCCTTCATCTCAGGATCACTAACCAACTCCTCGACATCACGCAACGAATCAACCCAATTCGAATAATTCTCGCCAGTTAACGGTCCATTCGTATAAGTGCTAGGTGCCAAACGTTGTAAAGCACCTCCGTTTCGGTTGCCTGACGTTTGCTCTCCGCCTTGAGTTAAATCGCGAGCGTTGAGTTCTGTGTCAAGCTGTCGCCGTGCACGCTCCAGTTCTGCAAGAGCTCGCCTCAACGATTGCTCCTCGCTTCCCAATACGTCCTCTGCAGCCTTCTCTATATTTTCTTTGAGGGAGCGAATTCCATCATTCAATTCATTGGCCACACGGCGAGCAGGTTCTTCGAGCCCACGTTCAACAAGAATAGGAATCTGATCCATGCGCTGTTCGAGTCCCTTCTGCTTGCTCTCACGAAAAGACTCGTACAACTTCTCGGCCAATAGCGGTTCGCTAGACTCGGCTTCTGATACTGTTTCCTGCATCTTCTCTAGAAGCTGCTTTAGGTCTTTCTTTTGCTCTTGCCAGTCCTTTCGCGAAGACTGTTCTGCGGCAGAATCCCCTTCGGGTCGTAGTGGTGATGCGGATTCATCGGAAGGATTTAGCGTCTTCGCATCATCTGATTTTGGATCGGAAGTGCGGCTTGCAGATGGGATCTTTTGATCGAGCGTTTTTTGCTGCTCCTCTAGTCGCTTTGCATCCTGAACCAACTCACGCATCGTCTTCTCGAGTTGTTCCGACGAGGTCTGTCGCAACAGTTCCTTTGTCTCGTCCATCTGTCGCTGAGCCCGAGTGCCGGAGGAAATCGCTGGCGAGGTCTCGCCCTTGGATAAGGCCTCTGACGATTTTTGCATATCGCTTCGCGCTTGCTCCGTTTGTTCGCGGGCTCCCTCCATCGCTTGTCGATTTTCTGGTTGGTTCATTCGCTCGAGCACTTCGTCAGAGTCGCGCAAAAGCTCTTCTTGGTTTTCTCGCAACCGCTTCAACTGTTCCTCGAGCTCTTTCTTTGTTTCCTCGGTCTTGGCCTCCTGCAAGGCAGTTTCCAGATTCTTGATCTGTTCGTTGAGGTCGTCTTGGCGCTTTGCAAGTTCGGCAAGCCGATTCATCACTTGCCGAGTCTCTCGCTCTGCCGTAGGTTCAGCCGCATCCGCTTTCTGTTCCGTCTCGTATCGATTCTCATCGTCATTCAATTTCAACTGATCGATTTGTTGCTGGCGATTCTTTTGAGCGCCGCTTTTCGAAGATTTCTGTTGCTGCTGTTGCGATTGAACGATCTGGTGCTCACGTGCTCGGAGTCTCAACAACCCCTCATAGGCTTCTCTTTCTTTTCGGAGTGCACCGCGTAGGGACATCAGATCAGAATCAATCGACGCAGTTCCGAGTAGATCTTTGGCTGCCGTCATTGCTTCTCGCACTTGCTCAAGATACTTTTCAGATTGTGCGTCCTCAATTTTCTCAGCCAGTTTGTCGGTCATTTCGAACGCCTCTTGCTGCGACTCAACCAAGAGTTGGGTGTCAGCGGCAAACGATTTGCTGATTGACTTCGGCTTTTCGCGTCGAATCACATTCCATGTTCCACTGATAATTTGCTTCTGAAGCTCTGCCAACTCCTCGGCCTTTTGGGCACTTTCGCTTTGCTGTTGTTGTTCTTGCTGTTTCTTTTGTTCCGAAGACATGCTTTCACCTTCTCGGAAAATTTCGTCGAAGGGACGTACTTCGGCAAAGAACATGTCGCCATCAACCCGCCGAGGTTCCCCATCACGGTCGAGGTCCTCAGCCCAAAAATAGTAGCTGAGCAGTTGATCCGGTTTGGCTTGCAATGCTTCCATATCGATCAAGTGCGATAGCTCTACCTTACCCGCTCTGGCTTCGCCTACCGGAATGGTCACCTC
>JAYVBW010000905.1:0-6245 GCA_043750255.1 Pirellula sp. | reverse complement strand
CGCTTGGCCAACCTGCGTCTCGGTGCTAGCCAAAAAGAAACGCAATCCCCATTTCATTAAATCCCAACTCAGTCGAGGCTTGACATGAAACGGTGATTCCGGGTCCATCATCCATTTCATCGCATTGCCAAATGCACCCGGGGCCGCAAGCGGGATAAAGTGACTTGGCACAATCATCCCAGCATTGCCCAGCGAACAATTGTCACCGGAATTTGAAATGCGGTCGACAACGGTCACTTGAGAGCCTTCACGCAAAGCTGCGTAAGCCGTTGAAAGACCGATAATACCACCGCCAACGATGACGATTTTTTTACGAAAATTTCCAACCATGCGATTCGTTGGTAACGCGAGTTTCGAGATGAAAAAGCGGCATTCTAAACGAATGTCGCGAACTCTAAAACCGAGTAAACGAACAAATCATTATTTGGCTGCCTTTTCCGGGGCACGATTTACTCGTCCAAAGAGATGGCCACCCACATCGTCGTGTTTCCAGGTTCCTGCGTATTTCTTGTCGTGAAAAACAACCCTGGCAGAGAATGTTCCTAAGCCTGGCAAAGAAACCGAATCCATCACCATAACTGGAGTTTTTCCTATCCACTCCACGTTGATTTCAACAGGCAACTCCATATCCTTGTCGCCGTATTTGATGCGAGTGACGATTTCCCAAAGGCTTTCGTAACCGTCCAGCTTTCGAGCGCTCTTTATCTCGTATCGCTCTTCGTTAAGTTTGTCGAGCGGCTTTCCGTCAACAGTAAAGACACCTGTGAGCACTGTCCCGGAAAGATATTTCGAGAAGTCTTCGATCGGGGGTTTGTTTAAGGATTTTGGTTCTTGTGCAAAACCAGCAGCAAGGTATGCGGAAATCGCCAATCCGACGACAACCAAGATCAAGCCTAAACGTGTAGTAGGGTTTTGGCGGATTATCATGATTTAACTCCCTGTGTGTGTACGTTAAAACGAAGAAGTGTGTACTTTCTGTCGGTCGCATAAAAGCTCAAATATTTTTGAGAAATTGGACGGCCAAGGAAATTTCGTGGAGCGGATTGTGAGCGTTGTCTCGTTCGACGACGAAGTAACCAGGGTAATGGAATTCTTCCAAGATTGCGAATATTTCTGGAAACTCAGCCATGCCTCTGCCTAATGGAACTTCTGTACCTCGGCCGCGTGCTTTGTCCTTAACTCCGTCTTTGGCGTGTACCAGCATTACGTGCTTGGCGATGGATTGTAAGTGATCGAGATCGAACCCATTGACGAGAAGGTTTCCTGGATTGAGTGTAATGCCAACACTACCATCTGGGAGCGAATCGATAAGTGTTGCAAGTCGAGACAATGGTTCGGCACCTGTTTCGCATCCGAGAAACGCCCCAACACGATGGCTGTATGCTCCGAGGTCACTTAAAACCGTGCGCATTAGTTGAAACGACGGATCGTCAGTTGATTCAGGAATCGCACCGACGTGGTTAACGACCACATTGGCTCCAAGGTCATGAGCCATTTTCATGGCTTGTTTAGTACCATCGATACGACGCTCCAATTCCTCCTCACACTCGTAACCCCGGCGCGTGGGATACCTCACCGCTGCAACACGCAAATTCAGATCTTCTAGCAATTTCCGAACCTGCCGGAGTGCCGTGCCGACAAGATCGGAAGGCTTCATTTCGTAGCGAGCGTCAATTTCGATAGCGTCAGCACCCATGCGCGCCGCCGCGTGCAAAGCTTCCTTAAACGGCAACTTCAAACTTGTGAGTTGAACACCTACACGCAGACCAGGCAAAATGCGACCTCTAACAAAAGCGTTTGGCCGATACCTGAAGGGCACAGCTCTTTCTCTCGGCCTCATTCTATACGGCTGGGGCGTCGCGTCTACGCATGCTGCCGACAACTCCTCTACGGAGATCATCGCGGAGTGGGATTTCGGGGTCAAAGAAGACGTTCGCAGGGATAGTTGGCCTGACGCTTGGACTCGCCGAACCGGGAGGGATTATCCCAAATTCGTACCTGTCGCAATCTATCAAAACGCCCAATCTGCGGAAGAACAGACCGAAATTGAGAACCTTCGCAGATTTTCTTCGCAATGCTATGTTGCATGGCAACAAAGTAAATGGCCCTGGCAAGTCATTCCTGAGAAGGTGCCACCCGCCATCGACCAGTTGTTGGAACGTTCTCTTTTGAACCCCTACCTGCGAGTTCAAATGGACGGTGGTGCGGTTGAGGTATTGTCCCCTTCTATTCCGGTCGACATCCATTCCGTGTACTTCATGACGGCTTCGATACTGTGCGATTCTGCCGACTTTGACGCCAGTGCAAAGCTTCGATTTCTTGACACAAATCAAAAGACTCTATTTGAAATGCCGACAAAAGCCTTTTCCGGAAAGTCTGGATGGAAATCGGCCTTTACGGAAACGAAGTATCCGTTTCGTAGCGATTTAGCCTTCGTGCAAGTCGTCCTTCAAGTTCAGCCGAAGTCGATGAAGGCGTACCGTGGCGAATTTGGCTTTGATGCTATCCGCATTATTCGGTCTCCTAGAATCAATCTGTTAGTGGACAAACCACTTCCGTATTACCGCATTGGGGAGGATGTAGTTGCCCGTTGTAATGCAAGCGGCATGACCAGTGAGCAATCATCGATTACGTTGGTTTTGACAGATCATACGGGACAAGAAGTCTCTTCCGTGAACAAGTTGTTTGTCCGACACGACGCCCAACAGGCCCATCCTCTCTCGAACCGGGACGCGGAAACAAAAAGGAGTGACAAAACTTACTGGGACGGAAGCTGCGAATGGCGATTGCCAAACTTATCGCCTGGCTACTACGAAATTACGGCACGACTCGCAAAGGGGAAGTCGGGGGGCTTCGAACTCGAAAAGCAATTCGTGATCCTGACGAACGAAATTCAACGAAAACCCGATTCGCGTTTTGGTTGGACGATGTCAACGAGGGACAACGATAGCTTAGAATTTATTGACGCCAGTCGTCTCATTGAGATTCTTCGGATTGGCCAAGTCGGTAGAGTCAAACTTCCTATTTGGTACGACTCCCAAGATACGATAGCCCGTCAGGAAGCACTTGATCGAATTGATAAAGTCCAGATGATGGGGATTGGCTGCGTAGGCGTTATTGCAACACCTCCACAAACCATTCGGAACAAATTTGCCAGACTGAATTCCGACGAAACAGGCTCTGCGTTAGAGGACACGGTGATGGTGCAGTCCTTCTTAGAACCTGTAATGCGTCAAATGTGCTTTCGTATTTCAGATTTCCAAATCGGTTGGGACCATGAACCCAATTTCGTATCCAATCCCAGACTCAATCCAACTTTGGATGCGATCAAAAAGCTTGCAAGCCGATATGGACAGCAGACACAGATTATTGCAGCCCGTAGTCCGTTGCTACCTATTCCCAAAGTAGCTGCCGTGGATCGCTGGCAACTGTATTCCGCTGACCCGTTAACGGCAGTCGAGACAGAAAAGAACTTGGAAAAAAGTGAATCAACTGATTTAACTGGCAGAGCTCCATGGATGAGCCTGACACCGATCAACGCTTCCGCCTACTCACTCAGTGTTCGAGTCCAGGATCTCGTTTCGAGGATGGTTGGAATCGCAGGTATACCCGCTACAAAGGGATTCACTGCTTGGGTCTCGAATCCTGCCGATTCGGCGGTTGGAATATTAAATAGCGACGGTGGTCCTCGAGAAATGTTTCTCCCTTTTCGATCGACAGCTGCAGCCTTAACAGGGATGCGACAGATCGGCAGTTTGCCGATTCCGGCGCTCGGAGTCAACTATTTGATTGCTTCCGGCGACAAAGCGAAGCTGATTGTTTGGTCCTCTCAAACCACAACCGCTCAGCTCTATTTGGGAGACGACGTGTCAGCTCAGGACGTGTGGGGACGTTCAGTTCCAATCGAGACGATATCGACTGCAATCGGTCCTGAACAGAGACTGATTATCGACCGATGGCCCATCATTATCGACGGCATCGATTCTAGAGTAGCAAAATGGCGCATGGGTATTAAACTTGACGAAGACCGTATTGATCCACTCGTTGGACAAACACAGAATTTGAAGGTGCGATTCGCAAATTCCCTGTCCCATCCCATCAATGGACTTGTGAAAGTCATCGCTCCATCCATTCTGGCCGACGAGACACGCACGAGCTTTGAAATCGACGGAGACACGAGCAGTACTATTTCAATTCCAGTCCAAATCAGGCCCGATGCAAACACATCTACAGCATCGATCCAGTTAGAATTTTCGATACTAGGTGAAAAGCCTGTCACGTTTATTGTAGATCAAGAAATCCAGGTTGGGACCAGCGATTTCGAGTTTGAAATTCGATACGAGATCGACAGCGAGAACCGGCTCATATTATTCATCGACGCGGTCAATCACCAATCGACTCCGCACAGCTTTGACTGCATGTTACTTATTCCAAATCGCCCGAGAGAACGGACGCAGATCAGTGGCTTTAGGGATCGCGTTACGAAGCTTATTGTGCTGGAGAACGCCTCGGAATTGATCGGGAAAACACTATGGCTACGTTGCGAGCAGATTTCCACAAATCGGATTCTAAATTATCGCATTGAGATTAATCCTTAAGTGCTAGCGATTGCGGCAGTGTTTAAATGCCATCGTCCCATGCGGCCAAAACCGCTATAGTCCCGAACCATGTTCCCTGTAAAATTCACCAGGTACATTCTTTGGGATGTACTCAAAATGTTTGTAATCTCGCTGGTTGCGATGACGTTTGTGATTTCGTTGGTTTTCGTGGCCCAAGAACTCATCGGCGCGGACTTGAGCTACTTGGATGTCGTAAAGCTAATGCCTTACATTTTTCTTATAGCGCTCCAATTTTCGGTTCCGGCAACGATTCTTTTTTCCGTCTGCTGTGTTTATGGGCGAATTTCCGCAGACAACGAGATTATCGCACTAAAAAGCGCTGGAATTTCACCGATGTGTGTTTTTCGGCCGGTGGTAGTGTTGGCAGTTTTGATAAGCGTTCCATCGGTTTGGCTCAACGACTTGGCAGTCTCATGGGCGAGACCGGCAATGCAGCTAGTTATTTTGCGATCCTTTGAAGAAATTATTTATCGAGGCCTCAGTTCAAAGAAAGCCTATAACTCCGAAAAAGGGTTCGCGATCCACGTCCAAGAGGTCAAGGATCGATGGTTAATTAAGCCCAATATCTGGATGCAAAGCGACAACCAGTTGCGAACCATCACGGCGGAAAGAGCGAAAATCTCGATCGATCCCATCGAAGACAAAATGGTCATTGAACTGATCGACGCGTATATCGCCAGAGACGGCCATGAACAGATTCGATATCCGGGCTCGTTGCCGGTCGAAATGCCGTTGGTTTTAGCGGCCAAGAGCGGAACGAAATCAACCAGTCCGTCACAGTACTCAATTAGTCAGATTCCGCGTGAGCTGTCCCGTCAGAACGGTCTCAATGATCGACGTCGCGAAAAACTCGCCACGCGATACTCGATAGCATTAGCATCCGGTAGATACGTGAGTTTAAACGACGCGGCATCCCAAAGACTCGGCGCGGAAATAATCGATACAGAAAAGAAGTTGTCCCGACTCAAAACAGAGCCGATGCGGCGATGGGCTTTAGGGTTCAGCTGCCTGGCCTTTGTTTGGATGGGAGTGCCAATGGCAATCCTAATACGCAGTGCGGACTATTGGTGGACTTTCGGTGTTTGCTTTATCCCAATTTTGCTGATCTACTACCCCATATTTGGATTGTCTTTAGAATTTTCGAAAGACGGAACATGGCCAGCTTCCAGCTTATGGCTGGGCAACGTCACATTGGCCCTGATCGGAACTTGGCTCATGCGAAAAGTCGTAAAAACCTAAACAAGTCGTCCGAAACCAGTCAGAGAGTCCTGTGCGAATCCCAGACTAACGCATGTCCGCTTTTGCTGTCACCGATGCTGGTGTCGACTGTATGAATTTGGGAGCGCTGATTCGTCGGTGCGATTGGTGGGTTACCTCCAGGTCTTCGGAAATATCCTTGACCTTCGACAGCGATTTGACTCCCTCTTTCCTCATCATTTGAAGGCCATTGACTACTGCTCTCGGGACCGGCCAATGTTCCTCTAGTTTTCGTCCCCATTCATGAAGTCTCTGCAGCAACTGCTGGTCGATTCTACGAACTCGCGTAGCCGCACGGGCGATGACTAGCTGTTCATCTTTCCTAAGTTGCCACAGTTGCAAGATTTCTTCAAAATCGATTGGTTCGTA
>JAYVBW010000904.1:0-13270 GCA_043750255.1 Pirellula sp. | reverse complement strand
GGACCGGATGCGAAAATCGGCGATACTCTGACTCAACTCGAAGCGCGAATCGCTACCAGCATCGAGTGAAATGATCGCTTCGCCGGTTTGCATTACTTCGCGCAAGACGGTCTTGGAAACTCGTACCATTTCTTCTTGATCGGGTCGTCGCGTCTTTTTGAACTTTGGCTCGAGGTTACCTTGTGCGTCGTTAAGAACGATGAAACCGCGATCGGCTTGAATGAAGATCGTAAACAACGTGTCCAACACTTTAGGGAGAACATCGTCTAGCGTTACGGCCCTAGCTAAGTTCTTCATTATTTCCAAAATGGCTGATAGCTTTGCTTCCGGTGACGCACTCAATTGAAGACCGTATTGGCTGCCGCGAACATCCAGTTTGGCAGTCACCGATCGCGAGACACCATCGCTTTCACCGTCATCGACGATCATAATTCCTAAGCCAGTACCCTCTGACGTTGGATTGGCCGTCAGGTCTGAAGATTCAACCTCTTCGTGAAAATTCAATTCGATATCGCAAATGCGAATGGTGTCCCCATCCAGCAGCTTGGTCGACTCATTGATCAACCGACCATTCACGAAAGTTCCGTTGCGACTCTTGAGATCCTCCAAGACAAAATTGGTTCCGCTTTTTGAGATTCTCGCGTGCTGTCGCGAGACGGATCCGCTTTCGAGGACAATTCCGCAATCGGGGTGACGACCCATCACGTACTGGCTATTCTCGAGGGGATAGCGTCGCCCCATGGCGGGACCGGTTATTGCATCCAAATAAGGCATAGTACAAATCAGCGAGATGTCGGAATCGGTTTTGGAACCGACTATGATAACTTGCTAGCCTGATCTACGGTATTTGTTACTAAGAATATTTGCGTCCGGCCTAGTGAACTGTTGGTACGGGGATCAATTGGACGGCAACTCGAATCTTTCTGCCTTCCCGTATAATGACTACATCGACTGGCTTGTCCATTGCAGTCAACCCTACCAGCTGGACGAGGTGCTCGTCATTCTCAACTTGCAAACCATCAAATTCGAGAATTATGTCGCCGTACCGTAACCCTGCGAGCTCGGCAGGACTGTTGGGTTTGATTACTTTCACAAACGCGCCACGAGGTCGAGCATTGCCTGGCTCGACGTTACTTTCCGAGTTGAAGTTGCGTTCCACGCTCACCCCCAAATACGATTTTTGCAACTCTCCTTTTTCCACCAATTGCCGAGCAACGGTCATGGCTAAATTGATTGGTATGGAGAAACCAATGCCTTCGTTGCCACCTGAGTTGCTTGCGATCGCGGTATTGATACCAATCACCTCACCTCGCAAATTCATGAGCGGCCCACCGCTATTGCCAGGATTGATGGCGGCATCGGTCTGAATAAAATCTTGGTAAACGATTTCTTTCGTACCAAGCTCGAGGTTTCGGCGGCCCTTTGCGCTAATGATACCGTAGCTGACCGAGTGATTCAAACCAAAAGGGCTACCTACCGCAAACACAAAGTCACCCATTTCGATTTGACGACTGTCGGCAATCTTTGCGATTGGCAGATTATTTCGTCCAAGATCAATGACGGCAATATCCGTTGAGCGGTCTTCCCAAACCTTGACGGGTTTTAAGTTCGCACCTGCATCCGTCTCAACTTTGATATTGGATAATGAGGCGGCATGAATTACATGTCGATTCGTAATCACGTAATTGCTGTTGCCGATTAGAACAATGACGCCGGAACCCGCTTCCTCGACTTTTCTGGTATCGGACTTGGTCGAACGCATTTCCGTCTTAGCTCCGCGGTCTGAGAACGGTTCTTCCTTGATAGCTTCAATGTGAACAACCGTAGGACCAACAAGTCGGACAACACGACGAAGCAAGGAATGCTGACGTTCGATCAAATCTACTTCCTGAGAGATTTGAGCATACTGGTCATCGCGTTGTCGAGAGTTGGCCACGAACTCAACGGAAGCTGCGCTGGGAAACGGATCCGTTCCACGCTTTGGAAATCCAGATGTTTGAGCGAGAGCCATTGGCTCACCCAACCCCACCAAACCGGCGATGGAAGGCATCGCGATAGAAAGAGTCCATAGGCTAATAGACCTTATCGCAATCATTCGCTTTGAAGTTCGGCTTTGGCTCATCTCAGGATGACATTCGATAGTGGATTCAAATTCACGAAACAACATACAATGATGGTATTCGGAATTTCGCCTCGGTTTTTTTAAGGCCAATACGAGCCACAGACTGTAACAGCTGAATTTGTAGGGCACAAATACCGTAATGGCTTGAGCTACGGGTTGTGCCGGATCTACCTGCCAAAAATAACCTTTTGTCGAGCTTCCAAAATGGCTCGTTCCTTGGCAAGATCCTGCGTCATGCTGGTCTTCGAGATATACTTGCTGGAGTCGATTTGCGAAGGTTTCAGAGCAGTGATCTCTAGCTTTGAATTGGATGGTTCGCTCTCTTCTACGACCACATGAGGTTGAACGCCGCGTGAACTGATTGGCGTCCCCTTTGGTGAAAAGAACTTGGAAACAGTTAGTCTCAATCCACCGTTGCCATTATCATTGTGAAAAACCCCTTGAACGCTCCCTTTGCCATACGACGTTTGGCCAACTACTGTTCCTCGGTCGTGGTCATGAATCGCACCGGCAAAAATTTCGCTTGCGCTTGCACTATCCCCGTCAATTAATACAACCAGCGGAATATCCCAGGTTCCCGGAGCCGTGGCCGTGAAGTTATGATTCTCCTGCCCGTTTCTGCCCTTAGTAGTCACAATGGATCCGCGAGAAATAAAGTAGTCAGCTAATTCGACAGCGGAATCCAATAATCCTCCAGGGTTCCTTCGCAAATCGATAATGAGACTTCGCATGCCGTCGCGACTCAAATCCATCATGGCCCGTGTGACTTCGCCGGCGGTTGTCTTTTGGAAGTTGGTAATTCGAACATAACCAACTCCTGGCTCGGCCATTTCAACCACGGACACACTTGGAACATCTACCTTTTTTCGTACGACGTTGACGTCGACCGTACTGTCGTCCGTTTTTCGCAGAACAAGTTTAACGCTGCTGCCTTCTGGGCCCCGGAGCAAATCAGCCGCCTTCTTCGCGCCAATTTGTTGAACCGAAGAGCCGTCGACGTTCAAAATGAATTGATTCGCTGCAATTCCAGCTTGATGAGCAGGTCCGCCACGAAACACGTCCACAATTCTTAGTTCATTCCCCTCAGCCCACAGCTCTACCCCTAAGCCTATCAAGTTCCCCTCAATTTGTGACATCACTTCGCGATACTCACCCGGAGTGAGAAGGGCTGAGTACGGGTCAAGCAATCCGACCGAACCGGCAACGTACTCATAGATTACCGCTGCAGGCATCAAACCAATTTGTTGACTGGCTAAATTCGCAACATAAGCGACCGTCCCCTTTAAATCCTCCGCGTTCTGGATCTTCCGACCGAAAACGGCCTTGTGAATCGTTTTGCGGAATTGCTCTACGTTGGAGGCGTCTGCGTTCCTTAGGTGTTTGCTTAGAAAATCTTGTTCTGTCAATGCGACTTCAAGAAATGCAGTCCCGTGCAAGGCCAATTTGTAATAGTCGACCTGCTCAACATAATAGACGTCGAGTTTCGAAAGCACTTCAGTCAGGACTTTTAAAGCGTCTGTCGGCGTAGAACTATCGACCGTCTGCATAAACGAACGGTCTGAATACCTACGAGTTATATCGTAATGAACTCGACAGATTTGAAGTCGTTCAGAACAATCCTTTTGCCTAGAGTCCTTTTTGATGGCTTTCTCGTAATGCAAGATTGCTTCCTGCCAACGATTTTCCTGCTCCAATCGCTTACCCTCGGCCAGAGGAGCGCGGATTCCGTCTGCCAAGCTGCTGGTGGCGGGCGCAAATTGTCCAAGTGTCCATGGAGCGTAAGTGCTCGATGCCATGCAAAGTGCGATTGCCAGGATTGCAATTCGCAGAGACAAATTTCGCATACAGAACATTTGGGATTGGTGCATAGTGGTAGACGCCATCAAACGCTATAGGAGTATGCAACCACAAATGCGTAGGTCAAAAAACCCGCAAGAGAATGTGCTCGGAACTTTTTCCGCAATCGGAAAGATCCGCAATCGCAGTTCTCGATATGACGCAAATGGGGGTGGTAGGGACGGATGCCGCGATCCCTCGATTGCCAAACCAAAATGGAGAAAATGATTTCTCCCTTGCGATTGGCCTATGCGTCCTGCACAAAAAAGTCGAGCTTGGAATTCTGTGCTTGCAAACAAGATGCATGCAAACTGCATTCGCAAAACCGAGCTGTGAAGAAACTTTATGCATTCCCCATTTGAAAGGCAACACCCCATTATCACCGTCCAATTCCTCACAATCTGCCCAATCGCCCCCCGGTTACCCGGGCTGGCCTGCTCCGCCAAGTTATTATGGAATTCAAAGCATGGAATATGCGTCAAATTGGAAAAGCGATCGTCAAAACAGATATACTAAAATAGTTCTCCTGCTAATCGAAGCATCTTTGCTTAGGTCAAGTCCGACAAATGTCCCAGGTTTCAACTGCATCTGAAAATTCCGTTTCGCCGACTGGCGGCTCCAACAACCCTACCAAGGTCAGCCGCGAAAACCTGCACTATTACCTGGTAGATGCGGCGCGTAACATGCGCCGCATTGAGCTGGGAGTTGGGATAACGGGCTGGCTTTGTGTTGTCGTCATCTTCATGCTCGCCGCAATTTTAATAGACCATTGGCTTTGGCCCCTGAACACGATCGCCCGATTCGCAGTATTGACTTTCTTGTTGGCATGGACCCTATGGTGGGTACCGCGCAATATATTGCCCCTTCTGTTTCAATCTATTCATCCCGAGCATGCAGCCCGCAAAATCGAAAAACAATATCCTGAGATGAAAGAGAGTCTCATTAGCTGGCTCCAATTGTCAACAAATATCGAGCAAACAGCTCCGCGAGGTGTCCTCGCAACCGTCGGACGCTTTGCAGTTCGCAATCTAGGCGGTCAAGATTCCAACACCATTATCGATTCGGCCAACCTAATTCGATTAGCAGCCTTGCTATTCGGTTTCATGCTCACAGGAGCCGTTTACCTTTTTGCTTCTCCTAAAAGCGGTACGACTTCCATCGCGAGAATGCTGATGCCATGGTCCAGCATCGCACCGGCAGCGCGTGTTCGCATTGTAGATGTCGCACCCGGCTCGTCAAAAATCACCCAAGGAAATAGTCTGCCCGTAACCGCAACCGTTCGAGGTATGCACAAAGGGGATCAAGTTTTCTTACGGTACGACCTTTCTGATGGCCAACAAGTTGGTCAGAAGCTGAAGATGAGCGAAGAAATCGAAGGTGTATATTACCGACTCGATTTTGGCAAAAGTTTCGGAGGCATCCACCAACCCCTTCGTTATTGGATTGATGCGGGAGATTCAAGCGCTGGCCCGTTCGACTTGAGCGTTCAAGTCGTACCAATCGTTGCAATTGATCGAATTGATTTTGAATACCCAAAATACACTAGGCAAAAATCCAGATCCTTGCCCCAAGACGGAACGATCGAAGCGCCCGAGGGGACACGTGTAAAGCTATTTGCCCACGCCAACCAGCCTATGGTCAAGTCGCGATTGGAGTTTGATCCGATTGTAGGCAATGGCGTGCTCCATAGCTTAAGTCATTTTGTCGATCTCGAAACGCGCGAAACGCAACTGAGCGGTGCTTGGTTGTTGCAGCTCGACAAAAATCGGACAAACCCAACCCTCTCTTCTTACCGAATTAAAGCAACCAATGCGCTAAATGAATCCAATAGCGACCCAGTTATCTACAAGCTAAAGATCGTAGGAGACTTGCCACCAGAAGTGCGACTGCAAAGCGATTTGTCCGCGAACATCGAAGTGCCAATCGATGGATCACTAGACATCGAAATGCGGGCAGTCGATCCCGATTTTGGACTAGTGTCTCTCACGGCATCTGGAAAACGGACCAACGGAATGGTCAACAAAGAAAAGGTATTTGAAAAGGCGTGCTTTGAATCTTTGGAGGGTACTACGAATCAAGTGGTCAGAGTCTTCAACTTCGTTCCATCCGAATATGATTTGAAGGTCGGTGATAGTCTGGAGTTTATCGCCATCGCTAAAGACAACCGATGCAAAGTTGGAGAGGATTCCCCCGAACCGAATGAAGCCAGTTCAACACCGCTGGTGATCCGTATTGTGACCGCTGCATCGAATCCGCAAGCTTCGAAAGAAACGAAGCCAAACGACAAGCTTGACGAGCCAAAAACAAACAAAAATAAAAGCGTCAACAAAGCAAGCAAAGGCAATCAACCCCCTGGCGACAACACCAAAGCCGATGAACGTGATAACCAGACCGAAAGCAAAAAACCGGATAGCAAAGAGCAGGCAAACGAAAAGCAAAAGAAGGACAAAGGCAGCAAGCAAGCTGGCAGCCAAGAAAAAGATAAGGCAAATGAAAAAGGATCCGGCCAAAGCGAATCGGGCTCCAGCGGCGGAACATCAGATTCAGAAAGTTCGAACGAACGGAACGATTCAGGAAGTCAAAGCAACAGTAGCAA
The DNA here is from genome assembly GCA_043750255.1 of Pirellula sp. Classification (GTDB taxonomy): domain Bacteria; phylum Planctomycetota; class Planctomycetia; order Pirellulales; family Pirellulaceae; genus JBKCUI01. Next base: position 6,716 of record JAYVBW010000904.1, on the reverse strand, counting down.
GAGCAACGGCTCGAAGTCGAAATCTCCACCCGGATCGGGCGACCCATCTGGCGATAACCAATCAAACTCAGAATCGGACGACCAATCTCAAGCCGACAACACGGGTTCGTCAAGCCAAACGAAAGGAAGTAACTCAAGAGACAGCAAGCAATCCTCAAAGAGCGAAGAGAAGAGTTGGAGCAACCCAGAGGATGACTCCGAACGGTTCGATCGAATCGATGAGCTAAGAAAAGAACGTGAGGAACAGCAAGCTGGCGATAAGCAAAGCGGAGACAAGCAAAGCGGAGACAATCAAAGCGGAGACAAGCAAGGCGGTGATAAGCAAGCCGGTGACAAGCAAGGCGGCGATAAGCAAGGCGGAGACAAGCAAGGCGGAGACAAGCAAGGCGGTGACAAGCAAGCTGGAGACAAGCAAGCTGGAGATAAGCAAGCCGGAGATAAGCAAGCCGGAGAGAAACAAGCTGGTGAGAAACAAGCCGGTGAGAAGCAAGCTGGTGAGAAGCAAGCTGGTGAGAAGCAAGTTGGTGAGAAGCAAGCCGGAGAGAAGCAAGCTGGAGAAAAGCAAGCTGGAGAGAAGCAAGCTGGAGAAAAGCAAGCTGGAGAGAAACAAGCCGGAGAGAAGCAAGCCGGAGAGAAGCAAGCTGGAGAGAAGCAAGCTGGAGAGAAGCAAGCCGGTGAGAAGAAAGCCGGTGAGAAGAAAGCCGGTGAGAAGCAAGCCGGTGAAAATTCCGGTAATGCCTCGCCTGGGATCAACAAAGAGGGGGCAAGTAGTGCGAACAAATCCACGAAAGGAAGCGATACTCAAGCGGAAAATCGCGAGGACCCCGCCAACAACGAGTATGCCGACAAAGTTACGGATTTGGCTTTGGACTATTTGAAACAACAAAGAGATCAACCCGATCCTGAGTTGCTAAAGCGATTAAAGTGGTCAGACGAAGACTTGAAAAAATTTCTGGACCGTTGGACCGAAGCGAAAGAACTTGCCAAGACCGACCCAAACAAAAAACGTGAGCGGGACGAGACACTGAAATTGCTTAGCAAGCGTCAATTCAAGAGCAAAGAACAAGACGTAAAAGACCGGGACGATGAGTTGAAAGGATTTCTTGAGGAAGGCACGCGCGTTCGTCCCCCAGAATCACTGCGCCCCGGTTTTGAGCAATTCCGCAAAGCGGCCGGTAGGCTTTAAAGTCGACGCGGCCTAACGGCTCCAATTTTGAAACACCCAGGTACGCAAATGCGCCGTGTCCTCTGTGTCTTCACAACATCGACCTTCCAAAAGTGAAAGACGCCGAAATGGAAAGACTACTGCAACAAAACTTGGACAGAGTCAATCGTCGCAAACTGTTTGGCTCAGCAGCGAGCGGTGTCGGTGTTGCTGCACTTGCATCCATGCTGGGCGAGCAATCTCAGGCAAAAACCCCGATTACCAACGCATCCGGAAACGGTCTGCCTGATTTGCCACACCATCTAGCAAAGGCAAAACGAGTCGTTCTGTTATGGCAAGGTGGTGGACCATCGCATGTCGATTTGTTTGATGACAAGCCGATGTTGAGAGAGATGGCTGGCAAGGATATCCCTGATTCGATTCGAGGCTCGACCAGACTCTCCACCATGTCTAGCGGCTACGGCAAGTGGCCTTGTGTACCTGCGATCAAGTCTTTTCGGCAGTATGGCCAGTCCGGCATTCCGCTAAGCCAGATGCTTTCAAAGATTGGTGGCATCGCTGACGAAATGACTTTAATCAAATCGATGCATACAGAAGCGGTCAATCACGCACCTGGCGTAACATACTTCCTGACCGGTTCTCAAGTGCCAGGGCGACCCAGCATGGGTTCTTGGTTATCGTATGGGCTTGGTAGCGAATCGGAAAATCTGCCTACTTTCGTTGTAATGACCTCAAGCGATAAGTCAAAAACCTGTGGCCAGCTCTTCTTTGATTACTACTGGGGGAGCGGATTTTTACCAAGCCGTTTCCAAGGTGTTAGGTTTCGAAACACAGGAGATCTTGTTCCCTATCTCGCAAATCCAGCCGGAGTAAGCCAGGCGGCTCGTCGATCGTTGTTGGACGATATCGCCAAGATGAATTCAGAGCATTTGGCGGACTATGGCGATCCTGAAATTGACACGCGAATTGCTCAGTATGAGATGGCATTTCGCATGCAGACGAGCGTACCGGAGTTGATTGATTTTTCGCAAGAGTCTGCGTCGACAATCGAACGTTATGGTCCAGACGCATTGGTAAAAGGAACTTTTGGTAACAACTGTCTCATTGCTCGCCGATTGCTGGAACGCGGAGTTCGATTTGTTCAATTGATGCATGCGGGTTGGGATCAACACAGCAATTTATTCACTCAATTGGAACAACAATGTTTGGACACAGATGCGCCAACTGCCGCGTTGGTCCAGGATCTCAAGGAAAGGGGATTGTTGGAGGATACTTTGGTGATTTGGGGAGCGGAGTTTGGCAGAACGCCGTTCGGTCAGGGTGATCCTGTCAAGCCAAATGGTCGGGACCATTTCGGAAAGGCATTTAGTTGGTGGATGGCAGGCGGAGGTGTAAAGAAAGGAACTGTGTATGGTGCAACGGACGAATACGGTTGGAATATTACCGAGAATCCGGTCCACGTACATGACATGCAGGCAACGATATTACATTGTTGTGGCATCGACCACACACGTTTGACTTACCGTTTTCAAGGCCGACAGTTTCGACTATCCGACGTGCATGGCGAGGTAGTCAAAGGAATCCTCGATTGATATCGGCTGCACGCGGGTGGATATTGGCTATGTGCGTTGGATCATCTGAGCGATCAGCCGGTCTATGAGTACGACTCCTACCAATTGACCTGCAGAATTCACGATCCGACCAAGCTTGGTGTCCTGCGATACCATCTTGTTTAGGACTGCAATTTGTCCTGCGCTCTCTTCGAAAGTGGAAACAGCTCTAAGCCTGGGTCGATCCGTTGAATAAAGAAGATCGGTCGCTTCGTAGTAACCAACCAGTCGCTTTTCTCGCGAGTGCAAAACCGGCAAAATCTGCTGATTCGACTTGAGCAGCACTTGTTTGGCTTCCTCGATCGGAAGATCAATTTGCACGGTTCGAAGCCCACGCAAGGGCATGCAGTATCTAGAAATTGGATCACTCCCATACGCAAACATGTTTTGGACAAGATCCCTCTGTACCGACTCTAGCAAGCCTGCTTGTTCACCCTCTTCGAGCACCTGTCGCAATTCTCGACGTGCTAATGCTGGTCTAATCTTAAGCGGCTCCTCCCCTAACACGCGCTGCAACCATCGGCTTAAAAAATAGAGAGCCCAAGTCAGCGGCAATGCGAACACGGTCAAAGCGAACAAAGGCCAGCCTGCTGTTCTCAGTAGACGATTAGGAATTTGGTGAAAAAGACTTTTCGGTAGTAGTTCACAAAAAATAAACAGAATCGGCGTAATCAAGATGCTGACTGCGATATTGATACGTGGGTCGTCATAACTGAACAGCTCGATCACAAACCATGCGATGCCGACCGGCACTGCGTAGTTGGCTACGGTATTGCCAACCAGCAGTGTCGAAACAAATAGACCAGGGTGGTTGGTCAGCCACAACAACCCGCGTGCAACGCGCGAACCATCGACGGCATCTAATACCAATCGCACTCTGGGAACTCGATAAAGGCCTGTCTCGACTCCACTGCAAAACGCGCTGAGCAGACCTGCACTGGCTATCAATAGTATTGCGACTATCATACGATACCCCCCGATTCGTCCTCGGAAATATCTATTTCTGAACTAGTTATTTGGACGTACATTTCGCCCCGACGCGGTACCTCAATAACTTGCAATGCAAACGTTCCCCAGGCCACATGGTCGCCCACCTGGGCAAGACGTCTCAATTGGCTTTGAAGGACTCCAGCAATCGTTGCGTCACGTGTCTCAGGAAGCTTGATACCGAGCGTCCGTTCCAACTGCTTGATCCGAGTTGCACCCGTGACCTCCCATTTTGCCTCTCCTGTTTTGGCAAACAAGGGGCGACCCATCGTATTGAATGCAGCGGATGGGCTGGCAAAAATCGCTTCAACGATGTCTTCGAAGAACAGGACACCGATCGTATCGCCTCGTTCGTTTACAACCACAACAACCTTTATGTCTTGCTTGAGCAACTGTTGAAGTACGCTTGCCAAATTCGCACACCATGGAACATAGTAAGCAGGCTGAGAGGGTGGAGTTATTCGCTGTCGAATCGCTTGCCGAAGTTGTTCGATGCTCGTGGTTGCCGTTACTTGACTATCGACCGGAGACAGAATCAAGGCGATTCTCCGCTTGCTATCGTCAGCCCATTCGGTCCCCTGTTCGGTTATCCATTCTTCCAATTGCTCGCTCGAGGCATGTAGTGATATGGATGCGAATTGGCTTTTAGGATGCATCCATTCTTGGGCCTGAATGTTGGAAAGTTGAAGCGTGTTTTGGAGGATACCTTTTTCCAATTCAATCATTTTAGAATTTGTTTCGCTCAGTTCGATGGCCCGTTCGAGATCGGCTGTTTCGAGAACCGATTCGGGAACCAACCCAGGCCAAATTAGGCGACGACAGATATCGGTGATCGTATGCATTGCCTTGCCGAGAGGCAGAACCGAACGCATGATTCCGAGCATCGGCAAAGAAATGAATCGACTAATTTTAAGGGGAGCAAGCACACCCACACTTTTCGGCAAAAGTTCACCAAACAGAATGACACTGGCAACAGTCGTGAAGGCAAACAATACGGACCAACCCGGGCCAATGTTGGGTCCAGTCAACGCTGACGACAGGACATTGGCACACGCAAAGAATGTAATATTGATGGCAAGATTGCAAAGAAGAATACAGGTCAACAGGTGGGATGCGTTGCTAAGCAGTCGCAGGATGGCTCGGTCCGAGCTCCGCGTTGAATCAAGTTTGAGCCGTTGGGCTGACGTCAGCGAGAACAACGCCGCTTCGCTAGCAGAGAAGAGTGCCGAAAGTATGAGCATCCCAATCAAGGCAGCCGAGACCAATATCCACGCGATGGAGTTCAATTCTTTGATATGTTGTTCTAACGGCAACTTCGAATTCCTATTTTCGGCATCGGCCAGAGGTCACTCGTCGTCGGCAGTTCTGGATCTCCCAAAGGCAAAATCAAATTCGCTCAACGCGGGGATCATCATAGCCGCAGTTGCGAATGCGTACGATAATGAGACCACACTGAACACCGCCAACTCTTGATCGCGAAGGATAAAACTTGTGATCGCAAAGAACGTCAAGAACGGAAGCAGGAAAGCGCTAATCGTAATCGCAGGCGATGGATTTCGGCTGCCGAGTGCAACATAAAGCCCGATTCCACCACCCAAAATAATGAACAAAAAGGGAGCCAACTGCCTTCCAAATGAACCTCGGAACATCAGCATGATCAGCATGCAGGTTGCAACGCCCAAAAACAGGAAGAACACGGTCCCTAGACTTGTCCCTATCGCGGCTCGGCTCTGAGCGTAAATCATTCCACAATGGATGCCCAACATGGTCACAAATAAATCCATGACGATCAGGACGATCCAAGTGAAAACAAGGTTCTCGGTCGTCAATGCCGACTGAGCCCATAAATAAACGCAGAGAATCAACGGGGCCACGACCATTTCCTTGGTCACATACAATACGCCGCAAATCTTTCCAAACAAAAACTCACCGGGTGTGATCTCGGTTACTAACAACAAGTCCAACGCTCCTCCGTCCCGTTCATTCGTAACGGAATTTACTGCCAAAGCATTGATAATAATAAGTGACAAAACAATAAAGGGCGCAAGGAGCGACACCGTCGTTGGAACCAACTCGTCCTGATACGTCGTTTCTTGGATGGCTAATCCATTCAAACCAAATTGTCGAAGCCCGAAGGCAACCATCAAGCCAAAGGCAAGGTAAGCAAGCCGAATCAAAAGAACCTTGCGTCCGTAGGCCCAAGTCCTCATCTCCCGCCATAGCACTGGGTTATTCCAGACACGACGAGCTGCTCGACTCTTCCAACTCTTAACTTGCGGTCGAGGATTTTCTGCTTTTTGCAAACCGGATTCGACTGCACCGGGAACACCCGATTTCAGCACCTGGACCTCTAGTTCCTCGGCCTCGGGATTTCCACCGCGTCGGTCGCGAGATGGGTTCCAAATTCGAAGCATCCGAATCGAACGTAAAGTAAGTGCCAATGCAATTCCAAGAAGAACCATTCCGGAGAACATGGCGTTTCCACCGGGAAATGCGAATGGCAATATAGATTCGGATCCTATGGGTTGTGTTACATCCAATATGGCCCTAAGCGGACTAAGTACTATGGCAATTCCTGGGGGTATGAATCCAACCTTGCCACTTGCAATCACCTCGCAAATAGCTAGCCACAATGCGATGATCAACATAGTCACCGTAATCGACTGGAAGGTCTTTTCACGCCAAAATGCAACGGTTGCACCAAGGGCAGCGCTAGCGGTCAACGCGCAGCCAGTCACCCAAGCGCACTCAAGAACTTGTTCCAATGAAACACCACCAAGCAAAGTCACAGTAAAAACAATCGGGAGCGACGCGAGAAACGCGTTCAGGGTTGCTAATAACCCAGCTCCTAACTTGCCCAAAACCACCTCAGTATTCGATAAAGAGGTCATTAAAAGGAGTATCAGCGTTTGTTTATCCTTTTCATGGCTAACTGCACTGATGCCAGCGAGTGC
>JAYVBW010000903.1:0-2839 GCA_043750255.1 Pirellula sp. | reverse complement strand
GGAACTTTGGTCTATGGCTCTCCAGTGGATCTCTGGCACAATTGCACGCAAACAAGTTTGGTCTGAAGGGTTGTTTACCCTGTCAATCCGTTGTCCTGGCGTTGGACAATTTGAATCAGGACAGTTCCTACAGGTAGGCATACAATTGCCGGACAAACATTTGCACCGTCCTTATTCAGTCGCTTCGCCTCACTGCGATACCCTTGAGTTTTTTATTGTGCGAGTCGATGACGGAGAGTTGACACCTCGCTTATGGGCGCTCAAGGAAGGCGATTCTATCGATGTGTCTGCCAAAGCCACCGGTGGTTTTACGCTTTCGCATACCCCCGTGGCTGAAACCATTTGGCTGTTAGCGACTGGGACCGGATTAGCTCCTTACATTGCCATGATGCGAGAAGAAACCATTTGGCAGCGCCACAAGAACATCGTTTTAGTTCATGGAGTCCGCTTCGCCACGGATCTTGCCTATCAAGAGGAACTGGAACAGATCCAAGCTCGATTCGGGAGCCGATTCCATTCGATCCCGGTCATTTCGCGAGCGGAAGTACCGGGAGCTATTACGGGTAGAATCACGACTGCGATCGAGAACGGCACTTTAGAGAGCAAAGCAGGAAACGCTCTCGGTCCGTCTAATAGTGTCGTGATGATGTGCGGCAACCCTCAAATGCTCGACGATGTCGAGGCACTTTTGAAAGACCGGGGCATGAACCGGCACAAGAAGGCTATCCCCGGGCACGTCGTTGTTGAACGGTATTGGTAGCGAAAGTTTGGAGCTTTCGTGAACCGGCGGGCGCTAGCCCCGGGCCTGCGATTAGCACCGAAAGGTGCATTTGCGCACCTTGCGGTGCCCAGTAGAAGCCCGGGGCTAGCGCCCACCGGTTCACATGTTCATTAACGGCGAATAAACGAACTTAATTGCGAACCGGAACCGGAGGGGCTGGCGAGGGACTGATTGCCCTGCCTACATCCGGACTGGGACTAAACGTGGCCGGATTGGCATAATTTTGGCCAAGAATTGACGACTGCATCCCGCGATTTATCGAATAGGTATGGAGGTTGCTAATTCATCAGCGGTGGTCCTGGAAGATTGCCCCATGACTCGGGAAAAGATAATCCAGATGCATCGTTTTCCAATAGCTGCAGCCGTAGCTCAATCAACTTGTCCTGCGATTCGTCACGTTTTGAGAGCTGGTTTTTTAATTGTTCGACTTGTTTTTCAAGTCGCTCCACTTGCTCGCGACGCGACCCTTGGTCGGCTTGAAACTCAGCTTTCAAATACTTTGCGATTAGCTCTTTGGCGTCCTTTCGCTTGGATTCATCGGCGTCTGGCGACCTCAATTGCGAAACTGCATTTTGGACTTTTTGCCTGGTTTCGTTGAGTAGATCGAACTCTTTCTTGGATAAATTTGCGCCAGGCTCTTTTTTGATACTTTCGATGATTCCGTCCTTGTTTACGAAGGTGAATCTAGAGGATCCGTGGCCGATCATTCCCTGCATCGGTACTCCAGGTCCATATGGGTATGCAGGGTATGTGGCCTGTGGAGTGTATGACTGTGGACCGGTCGGTTGCCCATCCCAGTCTGGGATTCTCGTTACTGTAGAATGCAATTTCTTTCTGGCAGAATCCAAAATATCTCAAAATCGAAGTCAATCATGAAACTTGTCGAACTGTGCTCGCCTAAAATTGGCGCTATTTCCAGATCCACCCCAGTTGTCATCCCTATTGCAGCTATTGAACAACATGGCGATCACTTGCCGGTTTGGACCGATAGCCTGTTGCTTGGCGAAATAGTCGATCGGGTGGAAAAAACGCTTAGCAAGCAAATCCTGGTTGCTCCTTTGATGTGGCTCGGAAATTCGGATCATCATTTAGACTTCGTTGGGACACTCTCCGCTTCGAGTCGAACTTATCTGGATATGCTCAACGACATGGTGGAAAATTTCCTTTCCTATGGATTCACTCGGATCGTGCTTCTCAACGGTCATGGCGGAAATGATGTCCCGGCCAAGCAAGCGCTCTTTGAGGTGCGGCAGCGCAATCGAGTCCGCAAGGACTTGTTGCTTTTACTGGCTACCTATTGGGGGCTGGGTACCGAACCTTGGAAAAGTGATCCGCAGATCGAGCAGCGAGATATGGGACACGCATGCGAGTGGGAAACGTCCATGGTGTTGGCACTTCGCCCTGAGTTGGTTGGTGACTACGAAAATGCTCCTGTTATCGAACCTGGCGATGCCTTCCGACCTGCCAGTCGCGCTTGGACGACTAAGGACCGGAGCAGTATCGGCCACATCGGCTGGCCGCATTTGGCTAGCAAAGAAAAGGGAGTCGCCTTATTGAACGCTTTCACGTCCGATGTGGAACGGTGGCTTCAGGGCGTGATTGATTGGGATGGAAGTTCGTGGGACGGAACCAGACGTCTGGGATTTCCGATTTGATTGGCGGTGCGATGGCTTACCGAATTTGAAACAGTTTTCTCAACGCTGAAACCAAGGTGTCACGTTGTTCGGTTTGAGCGACGTCGCGAATGGACTGAAGCGGTGAATGGAGCATCTTGTTGATTAACCGATCAAAGGCTGCGACGATTTCCTGTTGCATTTCCGGTGTTGTTGTCGCCATCACTTGCTTGCCAAGCAGACGAAGTAATTCCGACTGTTTCAATTGTTCCGCGTGTTCGCGCAGAGCACGAATGGTTGCTCCCGAAGATCGATGGTTCCAATCGCCGAGCAATTTATCCGATTCTTCGCGAATGATTTTCTGCGCTTTTGGTAACTGCTGTTCGCGAAAGGATCGGTTGCGATCACAAACCGCCTCAAGATCATCCACGGAATAGAGATACAC
>JAYVBW010000902.1:0-3333 GCA_043750255.1 Pirellula sp. | reverse complement strand
GGCTCGTTGTACCACACAAATCGCTGGCAATGCTTGCATTCGTAGGCGTCAGATCGCATGGTGCAGGCTGGACTTTTGTTGGGTCCTCGCTAATTATTGCCCGCAGTAGGTTCGTGTTGGTGCTGCGAACCGTTGAGAGGTGGTTTTGGCATGGAGGTGTTGTGTGATGAGTTCGTGTGATCTGATCTCGGAGTTGGGCACTGCTCAGTTTGGTGATGCTCGCTTAACCAAACGTATTTCTAAAATTGCAGAGTCTCTAAGCCAAAAGCCCAACACAAGTATCCCAGCGGCTTTTGCCTCACGAGCCGACATGGAGGCCTGCTATCGATTCTTCGACAACGACAACGTTGCACCAGACAAGATCCTGCAGCCTCACATCGAGGCAACCTATAAGCGTATCGAAGCGCATAACTATGTCTTGCTGGTTCAGGACACAACAGAAATTGATTTGACTCGCCCCGCACAACAAGTCAATGGTGCCGGACCGATGGATAGCGAGGCTCGTCGAGGTGCGTTTTATCATCCCGTGGTGGCGTTTGACTTTAACGGAGTTGCGTTAGGCATCGCTGGTCAAAAGATGTGGACTCGTGACACGCTTCGTAAGGGCAGCAGGTCTGAGAAAGCGGAGCAGCGTCGCACGACTCCGATCGAGGAAAAGGAAAGTTATCGTTGGATCGAAGGCTTGCGAAAGTCAGAACTTGCCGCTCAAGCATGCCCGGAAACAACCTGTGTCAGTGTTGGCGATAGTGAGTCGGATATCTATGAACTCTTCGTGGCTGCGAGTCAAAGCAAGGTGACAAATCTCCAATTGCTTGTTCGAGCGGGCCAAGATCGCAATACGACAGGCCAGGGCCATTGGATGGAACAAGTCGAAGCGACAGCAAAAATAGCAGACCATAGCGTCCTGGTTCGAGCCAGAGAAGCGAAGGTAGGCAAGGGGAAATCAGCCAGAAGCCGTTCTCGCAAGCAAAGGACAGCGGAAATTGAAATCCGGAAAGCGACAATAGAAGTTGCGCGTCCGATCAAAGGCGACACCAAACTTCCGGCGTTTGTGAGAGTGAATGTAGTTCTGTGCAAAGAGAGCAACCCGCCTGAGGGAGAGGACGCTATATGCTGGATGTTGGTAACGACATTGCCAATCGAAACCGATGAAGACGTGCAAAGAGTTATACGTTCCTACTGTATTCGGTGGCAAATCGAAGTGTTTTTTCGGACGCTTAAACAAGGCTGTCGAATCGAGCACCGGCGATTTGAAGCGTTAGATCGAGTCTACAACTGCTTGACACTCTACTCCGTGGTAGCTTGGCGATTAATGTATATCTGCTACATGGGCCGGGAGTGCCCAGATGTGGATTGCGAACTCATTTTCGAGCCGAGCGAATGGAAGAGCGTATACGCGATGCTTCGGATCGAAGCACCGAAGGAAGGTAGTCCTCGCCTGAACGATGTCGTTCGCGCGATTGCACGACTAGGTGGATTCGTGGATCGACCAAAAAACGAACCAGGAACCCAAACAATGTGGGTGGGTCTTCAGCGCTGCTACGACCTGTCCAAAGCCTGGGAAATATTCGGACCTGGTTCTAAAAAAATTTCCGACCCCTAAGATGTGTGGTACAACGAGCCGCTTCGGGGAGAGGGGCTCATCGTACCACACAAGTTCTTTTGGGCTGGCGACTGGGCGGGCCGAAAGAATCGTAACAATTTGCGAAATCGTGCATGCGTTGCAGTCCGATCCAAAGTGTCTGGGTTCCGGGTTCAGTCTTCGAACGCGGAACATAACCGCCTAGTGAGGCGATCAAGCGAATAATGTCATTGAGTCGTGGTGGAGTGCTCGGTGGATCTTGTTTCTTGACAATCACGTACACCGATTGCCATTCGGAAGTCTCAAACATCACTTCGCAATCTAGATCCGGACATGTTCGGCCCATTCGACACAAAAGCAGCACACGCCACGCGATGAGCATGTAAACAGCTAAAGCATTGAGCTCACGATCGAGGAACTCGAATTGACGGTCTTCGATGCGGCAACCACTTTTTAGCGTTTTGAAATAGACTTCAATTCCCCATCGGACGCAGTAGTATTCCACGGCGGCGCGAACTTGCTCATCGGTGTCGATCGGCAGGGTCGTTATTAATATCCACTGAATCGGAACTTGGCCAGCGGGTGGCGATACTTCTTCGACTAGCACTACGTTGACCTCAACCGGCTCGAGCGTGCGATCATGTCGATAGGGAGGACGCAGCGTGAGATGACAAGAACGCACTTCTACTTCCGCTGTTCGTGCTGGACGATCCATCTGCCGCTTGCGAGTTTCTACTCCTGTCTTTGCTTTACGGGAACTTACGTCTACGGTCGCGGTATAGCGACATGCGGTCGCACGAACGAGATCAAGAATAAGCTTTCCCTTCTCGCTGGTTGCTCGATCCTGACAGCCACGCACAAGGATCTCCAACGGATGGCCATGATCCGTTGTACGCCGTTCAGCAAACAGCTCGTAGATATCCGATTCACTATCACAAACGAGCACACATTGTGTCTGAGGACATTGCTCGGCAACCTCGCGAGCCGCACGAAGGCCTTCGATCCAGCGGATGCTTTCTTTCTCTTCAATAGGCGTTTCTTCACGCTTCTTCTTCTTGATTTCGGCAGGAACATCCGTGGCAATCGAATCTCGCGCCCATGTCTTTTTCCAAACAAGACCAAGCGGGATTCCATCGGGCAAAAAGGCCATCAGCGGATGGACGAAAACACCAAATTGCGAGTTCGAACTCATCGGCCCCGCACCCTCCACTTGCTGATTGGGGCGCGTCAGATCGAGCTCGGTGGTATCTTGTACTAACAGGCAAACAGAATGCTTGGCAATGCGTTGATTCGTCATCGCGTAGTGTGGTGCGTGAATCTTTTCAGGTGTGACGTTCTCGTTAGCAAAGAACCGATAAGCTGCCTCCATCTCAGCTCGCCCATGCATTGCCGCAGGAATACTGAGATTGGGATGCGTCTCTGATCTCTCAAGAATCAAGCTCAGCCTCTTATTCAATCGTTTATCACCCAATTCTGCTAAAGCCACTTCCAATTCCAAAGCCATCGATCCACCCTCCGTGTCGCGTATCGCAAATTCCATTGGCCGTAATGTCCCTCACCACGATCCGCAATAATTGCAACCTCTATCGAAAAGTCTAGCACCGAATTCCTAACGTAAATGCTGTCATTGAAAATGCTTCTAAGAACTTGTGTGGTACGATGAGGGCAGAGCGCAGGGACGGAACGTCGCGAAGCGCCGCCCTGGGTCGTATTGCCCAATGGCAATATCGCCCTGAAAGGGCAAAACTCTT
>JAYVBW010000901.1:0-2536 GCA_043750255.1 Pirellula sp. | reverse complement strand
CGGACCGGGAGATTTCGCAATGCAGTTGCAATCTGGATGCGCGACCATCGTCGAACCGCCAGCCCAAACGCGGGGCATCCGATGAGCGCCGCTGCCGGTGTGCTTGGAGTCGTCCTTGAAAAAGAGGAACACTATGTCCTTGGGTTTGGTCAACCGAATCCTACCGCTACAACAATCGAGCAATCGGTTCGGTTGTTGTGGGAAACCTCTCTGGCTGGCGGCCTTTTGCTGGTCGCAACCGTTCTCTTTTGGGAATGGTTACGAACCTGATGAGCAACTCATTTGATCCACTCATGGAAGCGTACCATGGAGGAATTGACGCAGCAGAGTTGATTCGTCTCGGTGTCAATCCAGAAATCGCGATCGACTTCAGTTCCAACATTTTGCCTTTTGGACCTTCGTCGCAGGTCTTGGCCGCAATTCGAAATTCGCCGATAGATCGATACCCAGATCGAGAGTGTCGACTATTGCGGAGTGTGATCGCCGCGTTGCATTCGATCGCTATTAAACGCATCTTAGTCGGCAACGGATGTAGCGAGTTGATTCATTTGATTGCAAGTGCGTTGATTCGGCCAGGAGATCCTGTGTTGATAGTCGGGCCCACATTTTCGGAGTATGAACGGGCGACGCGGTTGGCTGGCGGGAGCATTCATGAGTGCGTGGCGATGGCTGAAAATGGTTTTGCGTGTCCCGTTGACGCAATCGATTCGGTGTTGGCGGGTTCTAAGATTGCGTTCGTATGGATTTGTAATCCGAACAACCCAACCGGGCAAAGTGTGAGTCGCGAGCGATTGGTCGGGTGGCTAAAAAAACACCCACAAACACTTTTTGTCATAGACGAAGCGTACATCGAGTTCGCTGTTTCCGTTGAGTCCATGATCGATTGTGAATTGGAGAATTTGATCGTGTTGCGATCGATGACGAAAGCCTATGCAATGGCTGGATTGCGACTTGGCTATGCTGTCCTGTGCGACTCTTTGCATCGAAGGATGCGTGGTCGGAGAGCACCCTGGTCCGTCAATTCTATTGCCCAAACCGCAGGCTTGGCAGCGATTAACGACCAGCCCTATTATACAAACGCCATGAGGCGTCTTCAGGAGGCAAAGGTTTCGTTATTGGAGGGATTGGGTTCGAAAGGCTTTTGTCCGCTCAAGAGCGACACTTGTTTTTTTATGCTGCCGATGGATGACGCTGCTGGCGTTCGCAATGGATTGCTGTTGGATGGATTGGTGGTGCGAGACTGTCAATCGTTTGGAGTCGCAAACCAATTGCGAATCGCTGTACATGAGCCGATCCATAATCTCCGATTGATCGATGCACTAGCGGATTGGAAGCATGGCACCCGTAGGTCTATCCGCATCCGTAGGCCCAGCCTGTCGGGCTGGACGTCAGCATCGGACACCCCGATTGAAATGCTTGCTGCAGACGGATCCGACCAAGCGAATGACTGGGATGACTTCTTTCGGCGAGGCCTCAATCGACTATTCCGTCGACGGCGCGACGTCCGTCGGTTTCGTCGTGACGCGATTCCAGAGGGTTCGATGAAGCGTTGGATCGAGGCCGCCTGTTTAGCACCCTCGGTTGGTCTCTCTCAGCCTTGGCGGTTTGTTTCGGTGTCTTCGCCGGAATGCCGTGCGAGTGTAGTCAAGGAATTTGAGATACAGAATGAAGCGGCTGCATCAGGTTACGACGACGAGACTGGTAGACGTTATCGAGCACTGAAATTGGCAGGGCTTCGCGAAGCACCCGAGCAGTTGGCCGTCTTTGTCGACCTCGATCCGGAACAAGGTCGAGGATTGGGGCGGGCGACGATGCCAGAATCGATTGCATACTCCGTCGTGGCCGCGATCCAGAACTTTTGGCTTGCGGCCCGCAGCGAAGGGGTCGGTGTGGGCTGGGTTTCGATCTTAAGCCCGGAATCGATGGTCGTAATATTAGAAGTTCCGTCGACATGGCAATTGATCGCTTATTTGTGCGTTGGGTATCCGGAAGATGCAGTCGATGAAGTGCCTGAATTGGAGCGGGAAGGTTGGGAGCAAAGGGCCGATCTTGAAAGCCATTGGATTGAGAGGTAAGTTCAATGCTCAAAAAGAATTCGTTGGATCGAAACAATGACCAAAACTAAAAACCGTCGGATATTATTCAGCGTCGCGATCGTTGGGCTGCTACTGCTGTTGTGTTGGGTTGGGATTTCGTTCTATTGGTATAGCGCAAATGGACGAGCGAGTGATCTGGCTTTGCGTCGTAAACTGGTAGGGACTTGGGTTGGCGAACTTGGGAATGTGATCAATTTCCGGTTAGACCGTACCGCTCTGGCGCGATTTTCTGATTCCATGGACGTTGAATTCCTTGAATGGACTACCTTTCAAAATGAATTGAGAATTTTCCAAGGGACGCGTAAGCGAAAGTATCGGATGATGATCTCTCGGTATGTACTTGGTCAGTCATCATATCGCTTTGAGATCTTAGAAACCTCGGACGATCAAATTGAATTGCTCGATTACTCGACTGGCAGTCGGTTCAAGTTAAACAAAAC
>JAYVBW010000900.1:0-2247 GCA_043750255.1 Pirellula sp. | reverse complement strand
GCCCTGGGTCCGAACCGCACAAACAAGACGATTGCCCTGAAAGGGCCAAACCGACTTGAACAAATCGGTGCGTGCCATCGCATCATCGTTGACGTTAATCAAACTCACCGTGCAGATACCAGTTTTGTTCTCGGCGGTCTCGGTACAACCAGAGCCATGAGCCGGTTGACAGTTCGATGCGGAAGTAGTCGCGTTGTTGCGTGGCCCCTTGCCACCAGCCGGTGTCGATGCGTTCGGGGCCTGTGGCTCGAACCACGGAAAGTGGCGATCCTTGGTAAATCAGTCTGACAGGCGTGCCGTCGCCATCGACACTCTGCATTTCGATCCGCTTGGGTGGTTGCAACAATCGCATTGGGCGCCGCCAGAGTTCGTCTGCATTGGGCTCAATACCACGCTCGTCGGAAAAATTGCGCTTCGGTGCTCGCGCTAGTTTACTTTTTGTCTCTTGGCTTTTCCCATCCTTCCTCCAGCCTGTCAAAGGTCGCCAAGAATAAGCGAGTTCGGGCTGTGGATCACGTTGAATTGAGGGCGCTACCACAGCGGTTCGCCCCATGCGAGCGCTGAGGCTGTCGACCAGCTTGGCTATGGCGTCTCGATGGATTATTGAATGGCGATCGAACAAATCGCTTTGTTGCCATGTCAACGGTGCTGTGAGTGTCGCTTGGATAGAAATCGACCTAGCCCAATAGTGACTTGGGCCTTTCTCGTAGTGCGCGTCTAGTTGGGCGGTCAGAAGCCAAAGGAGATGTTCCGGTTCGTTAGAGGGTTGGTAAAGCCCGATCTGAAAAACGCGGGCACCAGGTGGCGGCTGACCACTTTGGTTTTCCATATCCGATTCAATAGGGATCGCATTGAGCTCCATTTCGATTCGGCAAACCAGTCGTACGACGCCGTGTCCTATAGCGTTGAGCACCCGTGTCAGTCGATGGATCTGCGCGGTGACAATCGAATCTATGGTCGTTCGTAGAGGGGTTGGATGTTCTAAGCATTCTTCGATGGCTAGTTCAGGAGATGTGTGAAGAGTAAGGATCGGTTCGTATTGGTTATGGAGTGATTGATCCATGCGTTGGAGCAGTTGCTCGTTGAATCGAGAGGCCAGCCCAGAACGTGGAAGTTCTACGAGTTGCCCAATCTGTCGGATACCCAAGCGATGCAGTTTGGTAACGGTCCCTTGCTCCAGCCTCAACGCTTCGATAGGGAGAGAGTAAGTGGCGATTCCAATCGCGTCATTTGGATCGAAAATGGTGATGGTGGGGAGTACGGATAGGACGTTTCCGGTGCGTTCGATTTCGGCTAAGTCCACGGCGATTTGGGTTCGGTGAGTGTAGTTTGCGAGAGCCCATGCGGTACCGACACTATTGGCGATCGCAATGGAGGCCAAGTAGCCTTGATCGGCAACCCATCGATGTGCGGCCGTTGCCAGTTTCCTATCACCGCCAAAGAGTGGAGCGATGCCTGAGACGTCGAGCAGGATCGATTGCGGTTGGTGCAGTGATCGGCCCGCCCAAGGTTGAGCGTCGAGTTGTTCGATGCCAACAATTGGGCTAAAGCACTGAGCCGACTCCGCTAATGAACACAGAGATTCGATGTCCGCTTGCGGGTCATGTTCGATCCATTGAGCCTCAGCGCAAAGCGTGCTGGCTTGGCTGAGTTGCATTTGGGGGACGATGCCAAATGCGCGAGCGGTTGCATTGGCAGCAGTCACCACGCGTCCTCGTCGCGGGTCGCGGGAGTGTAAGAGGACCGGCCCGGTGCCCGTTGGATTTGCTTTTGGTTCAGCCTGCGATTTCGCGGCTGCGACGCGCTGGCTGGGCCAGTTGGGCAGCCAGATGCAAAGCACTCGCATGTTCACGACGAGCCCCCTGAGTTGTTGGAGCATCAATCCATTGGCCGTGACCGTTCACGCCCACGGTCAGCCGTGCACCTGTGCGACCGCCACTGCATCGGGCTAATTCTAAATTAAACCAACGAATGTCCTGATGTTGCATTTCAAGGTTGTGTGTGTTGTGCTCTGGTGTTGCAGAACGGACCAGCCATTGGACATCCGCCCAACTTGGTTGTGAGCGAGCGGATCTCGCATCGCGTAAAAAAACACCTAATCCACCACCTTGTTCGGCTGCCAATTGCAATTTTCTCGCAACACGATCCTCAAGCGGCCCTACCTCGGCGATCACAGCTCCTACCGCAGAACATCGCAACACTTGAGCCAGTCCCCAAATGGCATCCGCATGGTTGGCTGGCTGCAAT
>JAYVBW010000899.1:0-2873 GCA_043750255.1 Pirellula sp. | reverse complement strand
ACTAGGGTTCGAGGATCTGCTTTGGGCGATGGTTTTAAACCAGCTTGGCGTAGTGCAGCAAAGATGTGGCCGTCGAGTGCGTTCCGAGAAAAACGTTCGTCAATTGCCATGGGAGCGAGTGTATTGCGAATAGGTTGAAAGGCCCAATGACCTTCCCACTTAGCCCCCTGCTGAATCCATTTTCGGAGCAAAGCCTTTTCATATACTGACAAGTCTTTTGCGAACTCCGGAGGTGGCATTCTTTTGTCGTTATCCAAAGATTCGATGCGGCGAATCATTTCACTTGCGTCAGGATTACCTGGAACAAGAGGTCCCGTTTTGTCTGCGTTGCCGTGCAGACCCTCAAGCGTGTCGAGACGCGTTTCTGCCTCCCGTTTGTTCTTGTCGGGGCCATGACAAGAAAAGCAGCGATCCGAAAGTATGGGTCGAATATCCCGGTTGAATTCGATACGATCTGGAAAGCAAGCCGGATCAGATGCAATGGCGAGACTAGGAGTGCAGTTTGCAATAGCAATCCAGTGCAGTGTAACCGACAGGCAGGGCAGGGACCAAGTAAGCGGCGAGTTTTTCATGAGGCAGGCTGAGAAAGCAGCATGGGAGGGAGTGGAGGTTCAACTATAGTAACTTGGCTCATTTTCGGCTCGATGGCAAGATCGCGGTAAAATGTGAGGCCGAGACTCCGGGACTCGTCACCATCCCTTTTCAACGCTGATAGCGGCCGTTTCGCGAGCTATTTCCGTTTTCTTAAACACTTGTCGCGGTTCGTCGATTCGTACACAGTCAACGTAAAATCGCCGTTTACCACCTTCTAATTCCTCTTCGACCAATCCGTGAATATCGGTGTCGAAACCAGGAAATTTCTCATTGAACATACTTGCGAACTGCAGATACTCCACGATCGTCTTATTGAAACGTTCACCTGGTATCAAAAGTGGGATACCTGGGGGATAGGGCGTTAGCAATACTGCGGTTGCTCTTCCCTCTAAATCGTCGATTTCCACTCGGTCGATTTCGTCGTGTGCCATCATGGCGAAGGCATCCGAAGGCTTCATCGCTGGCTGCATTGGCGACAAGTACATTTCGGTTGTCACTCGCGCGACATCGTTCTTCTTGTAGGTTTCATGGATCTGTTTGCACAGTTCCTTTAGCCCGATCTTTTCATATCGCGGATAATGTTGACAGAACTCGGGCAAAATCTTCCACATAGGTTGATTTTTGTCGTAGTCATCTTTGAATTGCTGCAATGAGCTGAGGAGCGTGTTCCACCGGCCTTTGGTAATACCGATCGTAAACATAATGAAGAACGAGTAGAGGCCGGTCTTCTCAACGATAACACCATGTTCGACCAAGTAGCGTGTCACAATGGAGGCGGGGATTCCGGTTTCTGCAAAATGTCCTGAGACGTCCAAACCGGGCGTAATGACCGTTGCCTTGATCGGGTCAAGCATGTTGAAGCCGGGAGCAAGATTACCGAAGCCGTGCCAATTCTCATCGGCCTTGAGCATCCAATCATCCCTTTCCCCGATCCCTTCCTCTGCCAACTGATCTGGCCCCCAAACCTTGAACCACCAATCGCTGCCCCACTCGTCGTCGACTTTCCTCATTGCCCTGCGAAAGTCGATCGCTTCCATGATCGATTCCTCGACGAGAGCTGTGCCTCCAGGTGGCTCCATCATGGCGGCAGCCACGTCACAGGATGCGATGATCGCATACTGAGGTGAGGTAGAAACGTGCATCAAATACGCTTCATTGAATGTATTTCTGTCCAGTTTTTTATTGACGGGTTCGCGTACAAGAATCTGCGAAGCTTGCGAGATCCCGGCCAGTAGCTTGTGGGTCGAATGGGTTGCAAAGATCATGGAATCCGTCGGTGCAGGGCGATTCGGTCCAATCGCGTGCATGTCTTTGTAAAACTCATGAAACACTGCGTGAGGCAGCCAAGCTTCATCGAAGTGCAGCGTTCCGATTTGGCCATCCAGCAATTTCCGCAACGTCTCAACATTGTAGATAATCCCGTCGTAAGTGCTTTGCGTGATCGTCAGGATACGAGGTTTTCGGTCAGGATGTTTCGCTTGGGCTTCGCGTGCAAACGGATTTGCCTCAATTTTCTTCTGGATATTTTCGAGTTGAAACTCTTCCAGCGGGATCGGGCCAATGATGCCCAAATTGTTCCGCGTCGGAGTCAAGAAAACAGGAACCGCACCCGTCATAATGATCGCATGCAAAATCGACTTATGGCAATTGCGGTCTACGACCACGATGTCCCCGCTAGCAACAGTGGAGTGCCAAACGATTTTGTTGGATGTCGAAGTTCCATTGGTTACAAAGAAACAGTGGTCCGCACCAAAAATTCTTGCAGCGTTCCGTTCCGAAGCGGCGACTGGGCCAGTATGGTCCAGCAATTGACCGAGCTCTTCCACGGCATTGCATACGTCCGCTCGCAACATGTTTTCACCAAAGAACTGGTGAAACATTTGGCCTACGGGGCTCTTGAGGAACGCAACGCCGCCGGAGTGACCTGGGCAATGCCACGAGTACGATCCATCCTGAGCGTAGTCGACCAACGCACGAAAAAACGGAGGGGCCAATCCGTCCGTGTACGCTTTGGCCTCTCTCAGAATGTGCCTTGCTACGAACTCCGGCGTGTCCTCGAACATATGAATGAAGCCGTGGAGTTCTCGCAGAATCGCATTAGGAATATGCCGAGACGTCCGCGTTTCACCGTACAGGAAAATCGGGATGTCCGAGTTTTTGAAACGAATTTCTGTGATAAATTTACGCAAATTCTCAAGCGCAGGCCCCATCGAATCATCCGACGCAAACTCATCGTCGTCGATCGACAGGATGAATGCCGAGGCACGGCTCTGCTGCTG
>JAYVBW010000898.1:0-11095 GCA_043750255.1 Pirellula sp. | reverse complement strand
TTAGGAGCATGTTCGCTATTGATATTGGGAGCTTGGTTTGTTGAAAGCGTTTCACTGGCGGTGGTCTTGTTAGCACTCGGAGCGTTTTTTGCGGCGCTCGCAGGTCCCTCCGCCATTGCGACTACGATTGACATTGCTGGTCCGCGAGTGCCACAGGTTTTCGGGTTGATGAATATGTGCGGTAACTTCGCCGCCGCCGCCTGCCCGGTGCTCGTCGGTAAATTGTTTCAAGTGACCGAAAACTGGAACCTTGTGCTGCTCTTGTTTTCAGGCATCTATCTAGCGGGTGCGATCTGCTGGATCTTTGTGAACCCAAAGGCCCAGCACGCGTAGCGCCTGGCGGTCAGCAATACAAACCAAAACCGATGATTTAGGGTCGCATGCAGCGACGCATACTGATGCAACACGATAAAACCCATTCCGACAATCAACCAAAAACTCACGGTGTTTCCAGAAAAATCCAAGATTTGTGGTGGCCGTTTATTTTCAGTCTCTTGATCGTTTGAGGTGGTGCCGGTATTCCGGGCGCGCTCAGGGCTTAAAATGAACGAATTGTTTGTTTTCGAACTGAATCGGAGTGTGGTAACCGATGCCTGAGTGCTTTCGATCGCAGTTGTAGTAAGCGAAATATTCTGCCAGATCTACCTCTGCGTCTCGCATGTTCTTGGTTTCGGTCATTTCGAGGTCCGTCTTGATAGTTCCAAAGCAAGATTCCATAAAAGCGCTGTCGTAACAGTCACCGGCTCGACTCATACTTTGACGGATAAATGACCGTCGAAGAATGGCGCGAAACGGCTTCCCTGCATACCTACTCAAACGCGATCCGGTGCTCAACACCTTTTGGCATCAACGGATAAAACACCGGCTTAAGTCTGTCCTGAAAATCGATACACCACCCATAACCCGCAGGGGCTGCACTCAATCCCTGGACCTAGGAACTGGGGCACTTTGAGTACTGGAAAGCAGCATACTCGACCTTCAGCAAATCGAGTATCATCTTGCTAGCGTTAATCTAGCACTATTTTCCATGAAACCAGCCGCGGGTTTGCGTTTACCCGAGTATCACCTCGCCGCGATGACTAAACGCAAAGTTTTCTGTCGGCTAGTTTTTTCGTGACCCGTTCCGTCGAGCGGACAATCCTAAGATCCATCCATCACCTAGCAAGTAAAAAAGTTGTTGAGAATTACCGTAGCGAGACAAAAGGAACGGAATAAGCCGAAGAAGGCTCTTGGGGCCGAAAAGGTTCGATCGTCGTGCCTCTAGAGGGAACGACTGGCCTGCGATTCATGGACCTAAAGGACCGAGACGCCTTGGGCAACTACCGAGTCAAGATTTATGGGTAATTAGTTGTTATTGGAGCCTTGTTCTTTGTTACTGGTGCGTTGCATTGGAGAAAGAACCAACCACAAAGAACAAAGAACCAAAAAATGAAAACCATTGGCGAACTGCTAAACCGGGATCTCTCTCGAAAAATTGAGGAGATCATTCAGGTTGATCAAACGGACCAAGAATCCGTACATGCGGAAATTACCGAGTACGTCGGTACCGACAGCATTCGCGACCAGTATTTCCATTTGCTCAAAGCGGTGGCGGAGGCTCCAACAGATCCGCACGAGAGCGTTGGAGTTTGGGTTTCAGGGTTCTTTGGATCGGGCAAAAGTTCCTTTGCAAAGAATCTTGGATTTGCTTTGCAGAACCGAACCGTGCTCGGCAGCAAATTCGCCGACTTGTTCAAGAAGCAACTGGATGACCCTCGCATAAGCGATTTGCTCGACTTGATCAATCTGAAGACTCCCACGGAAGTCATCTTGTTCGAAGTTGCTAAGGAAGCAGATACCCGCAAGGTCACGCAGCGGATCATCGTGATTCTTGAGTAGCCACAATTGAACACGAATTTATACAGGTAAACGAGTTTGGAGTCGGGAAGTTATGAGTGATGAAGAACTGAATCGACTAACGGAAAAGATAATCGCATGTGCGTTTACCGTCTCGAACGTTTTAGGTGTAGGATTTCTGGAGAAGGTGTACGAGAATGCATTGGTCCACGAGCTTCGCAAGAATGGAGTTCTTGCCGAAGCTCAACGATCGATCATGGTTCTTTACGATGGAGTCGTTGTGGGTGAGTACTTTGCGGACATATTGGTTAACGATACCGTCATTATTGAACTAAAAGCCACTAAGAATCTCGATGAAGTGTTTACGGCTCAATGTTTGAATTATCTGAAGGCAACCGGCAAGCCTATTTGCCTACTCCTGAACTTCGGCCAGCCACGTGTTGAAATCAAGCGTTTCCGAGGAAGGAATTTGGCCACGGATGAACACGGATAAACACAGATGCATCAATCCCGAGACTGTTCGTTCC
Source organism: Pirellula sp. (assembly GCA_043750255.1). Classification (GTDB taxonomy): domain Bacteria; phylum Planctomycetota; class Planctomycetia; order Pirellulales; family Pirellulaceae; genus JBKCUI01. The sequence continues at coordinate 8,732 of JAYVBW010000898.1, read as the reverse complement.
ATGACCGTAACTCACATCCGTGTTCATCTGCGTTTATCTGTGGCCAAAAAGGATTATTGATGAACCAAGAGATTCGCAACAAACTTCGCAACGTCGTGACGCAGTGCCGTAAACTGCTCGAAGATTCCATTTCGCAGGAGCTGGAGGGGAAGTACGGCATCTTCGCCAAGAAGGATCAGGTCACCGCCGATCCGAATGCCAAGATGAGCCACCTGACCGCCGAAGAGCAAGCGGCTCGCAAGGATATTCTCGATCACTTTGCCCACATCGAGGCCCGGAGCTTTAAGCCGAAAGATGCCCTTGATCAGTTGGTGCGGGGAAGGAAGCTACTTCACACAAGGATTTGTCTTCCCACGCAGGACAAAGGGGTTCGCTCCAAAGTTCATGCCGGTAGGTGGTATTTTTAGCACCGCAGGACAGGCCGGATTTGTCCCGCCCGATGATCTTGCTTGGACGATTGCATTGTTGTCTTCACGCATTTGCACGTTCTTGCTGTCGCTTTCGCAGGGACGCACAGGCGATGCAGCTCAGTTTGAGGTCGGCCTTGTAAAACGCTTGCCTTGGCCACAACCCGACCAGTCGGCACGGGATGAACTTGGCTCTCTTGCTCAGTCTGCATTTGAGAATACCGTCGCACTGAGGTCATTCCAAGAAACAAGCCACTTCTTCGTCATCCCTCCGGCGCTTCGTAGTGCAGGAACAAGTCTTTCTGAAAGGTGTGATAGGTGGAGTGACCAGATTGCGGCAACTTATCACATCGAGAATCGCGATATTCACGCGGCCTTGCATTACGCAGCAGCACTGGCTAGCGAGCGGATCGTCCGTCTTCCTGTCGGAGCCGCCTGATGTTGTCCCTGTGTTTGGTAACTAGCTTGCGCGGCGTGCTACGATGGCTAGGACTTTTGAGCCAATGCTTAGTATAATGAGTACGAAAGGAGAACCGACCATGACAACCTTAACGATCCAGGAGGCCCAGGCCCAACTGGAGGAGATCATCCATCGGCTGGCACCAGGCGATGAAGTGGTGATTACGGAAAACAACCAGCCAGTAGCGCGCCTGGTGCCGACAGCCTCGCAGGTGGCCCCCCGAAAAATTCCTCGCTTGGGCACTTTGCGGGGAACTGTCTTGTCCATGGAACAATTCGATGATCCTCTCGAAGATTTTAAGGAATATGTCGAATGAGACTGCTGCTCGATTCGCACACCGTAATATTGCCGATTACACTTGACCACGCTGAGCGGCACGCCAGCTTGCCATGGCATCATCGTGACCCGTTCGGCTGGCTACTGGCGGCGCAAGCGCTCATAGAAGGCATCCCACTTATAAGTGCGGATAAACCGTTCGATCCGTACGGCGTGACCCGATTGTGCAAGTGAGCTCCTGTCGATGTAACGTCAAAGAACAAAAAACAAAGAACAAACAAGTGGTAACCATGACTACCGTCTCACTGGAAGAAGCTCAAAACACACTAACCGATTTGATTCATCGTCTCACCCCGGGTGACGAAGTAGTCATTACCGAAAATAATCAACCGGTTGCTCGATTGATTCTCGCCACCGCCATGTCTCAGCGAAAGCTCGGATCCATGAAAGGGACCGTAACGTACATGGCTGAGGACTTTGATGGCCCACTGGATGAATTCAAGGAGTATTTGCCGTGAGGTTGTTGCTGGATACGCATACGTTGATTTGGGCAGTCGACGATCCGTCGAAACTTGGACATGCTGCAGCGAGCATACTGGAAGATCCGAAAAACGAATTGCTTCTCAGTGCAGGTACGATCTGGGAAATCAGTATCAAGGTGGGGATTGGAAAATTGTCTCTATCGCTTACTCTACGTCAGTGGTTGGAACAAGCGATGAGTGAGATGGGCTTGGTCGTGTTGCCGATCACTGTCGCCTATTCTGACGTTCAGTCTCGTCTTCCGGCTCATCACGGCGATCCGTTTGACCGGCTACTTGTAGCGCAGGCTCAGGTTGATGGAGTTCCTCTTATCAGCAGCGACGCGATTTTCGACCGCTACGGAGTATCTCGGATATGGTAACGACCGGCAGCTCTCTGATCGAACGCGACTGTAACCGACATGAAATATAAAACACGCGGCGTGCGATTGCGAAACGCCCACGGCACACCTTAATTACGTTTCGCGTGATTACCAACCAGGAATGCAATTGGAATACACGAGTTTTACAAATCAAATGAAAATTGGATTTTCAACTGGAAGCCTTGCACTCGACGACGTCCGAGAGGGATTGCGGATCGCTACGCACGGTCGCGTAAAAGCCATCGAACTTTCGGCCCTGCGGGAGGACGAGCTGCGACCATTGGTCATACTGCTGGATTCTATCGCTGAAGAATTACGTTCCTTTGAATACATTTCGTTCCATGCACCTAGCCGTCGCAAGAGCATGACCGAAATGGAGTTCATTGCTGAGTTGCAAAAAGTGGCAAAACGCGGCTGGGCGATCATTGTTCACCCTGACATTATTGATGACTTCAGTCTTTGGCAACCACTGGGAAACGCGGTATGCGTTGAAAATATGGACAAGCGAAAGTCTACGGGGCGAACTGCGAGCGAATTACGAAACGTTTTTGATCAGCTGCCCGAAGCGACTTTTTGCTTCGACATCGGCCATGCAAAACAAATTGATTCAACCATGATGGAGGCCCGAAAGTTATTGGAGGCCTTTGGTAATCGTTTGCGTCAACTTCATGTGAGTTACGTTAATTCTTCCAGCCGACACGAGCGATTGAATCGAGAAAGCATCTTGGCCTTTCAGCGCGTTGCAGACTTAATTCCTCGGCACATACCGATAATCCTTGAGACTCCAGTAACTCAATTTTGCGTCGACGAAGAAATCGACCTCGCCGAATCGATTTGGCAAGAATTCCAAGCCCAGACTCACCCAAGGGCCACAGTATGCCAGGAGTAGTCACTGGCGGAACGGTGTCCGAACGCCGAACTTTAGCAGGTTGGTTCGAACGTAGAGATTCGTGAGGGATTATCTCATTTTGCCGGATTTCCGATGTCTTTGGAACGTTGAGCTAACTTTGGGCGTGTTTTAGTTGCAGTCTTTCCTGAAATGTGCTATTTTCCTAAACAGGAAATCTATGGAATACAGGAAAGTCCCATCCGAGATCGAAATCGCCGAGTGGCTGAATCAAGGCCAGTTAGGATTGGCACCATTACGTCTGATATCAACGAAATTTCAGCCACTTTACGACGGCAAAGAGTGGAACTTTGAGGTTGAAGCAGAGTGGGGAGACCAAAAAGCATCGTTTGCAGTCGAGTACAAGGCGCTGTCGACCCCTAAGGCATTTGAACAAGCTCTTTGGAAATGCCGCAGTTTTGCGGCTACATCAGGCGTCCTCCCAATGTTGATGTTGCCATTCTTGCGACCAACCCAACTAGATGAATTGGAACAGGCGGGAATCAGCGGGATTGACTTTTGCGGCAACGGCGTGGTCATTGTTCCGGGGAAAATTCGCGTCTTTCGCACTGGGAACCGCAACCAATTTGCAACCTATGCGCCGATTAAGAACATCTACCGCAAGAACACTTCAATGGTCGCTCGCTTGCTACTAATACGGTCTCGATTTTCCAGCGTGCAGGAGATTTTGGATGAAACCAACCTCCGTGATTTGCTTGCTCGCAAAACTGGCAAAACCCAGATGAGTCTCGGTACGGTTTCCAAGGCACTCAAAGAAATGGAAAACGAACTAATCGTTGATCGAAGCAAGGGCATTCGCGTACTTCAGCCTGACAAGTTGCTCGATCAATTGGAGAAGAATTGCAAACCTGAAAAGGATACGCCCCGTCTGCGTTTGAAAGTTGATTGTGAATTTCCTCTGCTTTCGCAATATCTAAGCCGGGCGACCATCGGGAAGGATTTTCTTCTGGTGGCGACAGGACTTTCGTCAGCGTCTCGCTATGCGACAATGCAGCGAGAGGAAATACTTTCGCTTTATTGCCCTGACTTAAAATCCGTACAAAATGCAATCGGTGGCAAGGAAACGGATCGATTCCCAAACGTTGAACTAATCCAGACGAACGAGCAGCCACAATACTTTGATGCAAGGCCCGACACAGAGACACAGCCGGTCGCGGGTTTTTACTGGGCTTCTCCCGTGCAGACATTCCTCGAGCTGATGCAAGGCGACAAACGAGATCGGGAAACCGCGGACCAAGTTCGCGATTACCTTCTCCGCAGCCAGGGTGAGAACAACGAATGATCGCGATGCCGGAACTGCGAACTGCGCTGCTCGACGTGCTATACGAAACGCGCGACGACGATTTGAAACTCATTATTGGAGGTGGGTACGGCATCTACTTGAAAAGAGAGCACGTTTTACAAACAGCAACGCGAACGCTATTTTCCGAGTGGCCAGAAGTCAGGTCGACGAATGATCTTGATCTCTTTCTGCGTCCTGAATTGCTAATCGAGTCGCACCGGGTAAAGCCGCTCGCTGAGGCAATGGGAAGATTGGGTTACGTCGTCATACCGGGCGCAGAAAAATACCAGTTTACGAAACCGGGTCCCACTGGCGGTCGCGTAGGGGCGTTGAAAATCGATCTTTTGACTGGGCCGCGAAGTCGGTTTATCGGTTCAAAAACGAAAGTTGATAATCGTCGTGTCCATCGCTCTAGCTCTTAGTGTCGAACAGGATGTCTTGCAACAAGGGAACTGGCAAGCAATTTATGATGAATCAAAGGTTAAAGGAGTTGATAGCCCGTCTGGAAAATCGGACACATCAGCTATTAGCGAAAATCGCACACAGTCAGGAGAGAAGTCAGAGTCCCTCACGGCGAGCGAAACGTTTCTTTGCAACGAATACCAGCTATTGCGATACGTCGAAACGGAATTGGTGGGTGGTGCAAGCGTTGCATTGCTAAAAACCGCCGAAGATAGAATGTCGAAGTTCTGGGCGGATGCCATGCCCGCTATTCAGTCGCGATGGGCGTTGGTGTGCTCGGCAGCCGAAGTCCTAATCCTCGCGGATAGCGTCGGCAAATCGATCAAGAACGCGCCTGGTACGGTGCTGGGAATGATCGATTCATACACGGAGGGCGAAGAACCGTGGTGCTTGCTGGATACGCATCACAGACATATGGAAAGTCGGAAATACAACTTCGAATTCTCCGCTGGTGACGATCACCGGCATCTTGAGAAACTGATTACCAAAGCGGAGCAAAGATATACCGAGGTTGGATCCGAATTGTCTCGATCGTTCATTCAGAAATTTCAAGCAGCCAAGCACCCGATCAAGGGAGTCTTTCGCCAGCGTGACATTTACGAAAAGAAAGTTCGCCCCTTACTCTCAGATGGAAAGGTGGCTTATATCTGGGTCGATGCGCTGCGTTATGAGATGGCTCGCGAACTGTGCCGATTGTTGAAAGATGACTTTAAACTGGAATTGAGTTCGGCCATCGCCACCATGCCGACGATTACGGAAATTGGCATGGCGTCTTTGTTACCTAAGGCGCATGAATCATCAAAAGTTGTTGCTGTCGGCGGCGGAAAGTTGGGCCTGGAGATAGATGGCAAGGTTATCAAGGATCGAAAAGATCGAGTTGCTTTCTTAAGAGATCATGCAGGTGTGACTGTCTTCGATGCAAAGCTCGACGATTTGCTCCCCAAACCATCCAAGAAAATAAAAGAAGGGATTCAGAATGCTGAGTTGATCCTGATAACCTCACAAGAAATCGACGAACTTGGCGAACAGGATAATTTGGCTCAAGCTCGCCTCCAAATAGACGGGGTGCTGAGCCACCTGCGTAGGGGTGTGCGAGTTCTCGCTAATCACGGAATCAAGACCATCGTGCTCGTCGCCGATCATGGACACCTATTTGCCGATGAAATGGGTGAGGACATGAAGATCGAAGCCCCAGGCGGGAAAGTGGAAGACCTGCATCGGCGGGTTTGGGTGGGTGTCGGTGGAACTTCCGAACCATCGTATCTGCGAACCTCGCTCGCATCTCTAGGCGTGGACAGCGAATTCGACATTGCAACACCATGGACGTTCGCTGTCTTTAAGTCGAAGGGGGGCGGGCGAGCGTATTTCCACGGTGGGCTTTCTCCACAAGAATTGATCGTGCCCGTAGTCATATTGCGTTCGGAGGCAAAGTTAGTATCGACCTCATCGTCTATCCAATGGACGTTGGTTCCAGGTACGGCAAAACTAACCACGAGATTTTTTTCAGTGCAAGTTGCGGGAATCCAGAATCAAGGTAGCCTCTTTGGCTTTGAACCTCCAACCGTTCGGGTTGAATTACGAGCCAACAAGAAATGTGTTTCCCATCCCGTAAGTGCGTCGTACGGATTCGAGGACGCAACAGGTGAAGTGAAACTGAAGACTTCCGACAAGGACAGCAAGCGAATCGAAACAAATACCGTGACGGTTATGCTTACAGAAGAGATTTCCCAGAAGACGGTTGGTGTGTACTTACTCGATGCAATTACGGGGACAGAACTCTCTGCTCCTCTAATGATCGATGTCGCAATATCGATGTGAGGATAGATCGTGCCGGAATTAGACCGAAAAGCAGCATCTGTATTTGCTGGCAAAGTCGTTCGTAAAGACCTGGTCCGCAAGGTCAAAGTAGGTGCAAACGTCCCTGTGTTCGTATTGGAATATCTGCTTGGTAAGTACTGTGCCACCGATGATACCGCGGCCATCGATGCAGGGCTGAGGGTTGTCAACAATACCCTGTCATCGAATTTTGTCCGCCCCGACGAAGCGAACAAAGCTCAATCGATGGTCAAGGATAAGGGGAAGCACACACTCATCGATAAAGTGCAGGTGCGGTACGTTTCCGATGACGATAAGCACTGGGCTGAACTCAAGAATTTTGGCCACAAGTTTGTCCATATTCCTGAACACTTTCTGAGGGAATTCGACCGTTTGCTCATGGGTGGAATTTGGGCACAGTTGGATATTCGGCACCAATACGATGAAGAACAAAAAGGCAAACGTAGTCCATTCTGGATTGATAGCCTAAAGCCAATCCAGCTCGCGACCTTTGACCTCGAGGAATATCGATCCTGCCGGGGGCAGTTTAGTACAGACGAATGGATCGACCTGCTTTTGCGGACGATTGGTCTCGAACCCTCGCATTTCAGCCGACGACAGAAGCTGCATTACCTGGTGAGGCTGATACCGCTTGCCGAGTCGAACTATAACTTGGTGGAACTTGGCCCTCGTGAAACGGGAAAAAGTTACGGCTACCAAGAATTGTCGCCGTATACCATTCTCCTAACGGGACCAACGACCGTCGCCAATCTGTTTTTTAACATGGCCAGCGGCAAAATGGGATTGGTTGGGATTTGGGATGCCATCGGTTTTGATGAGGTGGGCGACCTCCAGAAGATGCCCAAGGAAGTCGTGACGACCCTCAAGACTTACTGCGAGTCTGGAACATTCGCCCGCGGAAAGGACTCTCTGTCGGGCATGGCCTCAATCGCCATGTTTGGGAACACAAACCAGCCGGTCGACGTCATGGTGCGTTCGTCGCACCTTTTCATGCCAATGCCAGAAGTAATCAGAGAGGATATGGCATTCCTCGATCGTATCCACTTCTACATCCCCGGTTGGGAGATGCCAAAGATGAAGGTGGATTTCTTCACCAATCACTACGGCTTTGTTGTGGACTATCTGGCAGAAGCACTGCGAGAACTTAGAAAGCACACTTTTACGGAAGTCCTAGATAGGCATTTTACGCTTGGATCGCACTTGAAGTCCCGAGACGTCAAAGCAGTCCGAAAGACCGTTTCGGGTTTGGTCAAATTGATTTACCCAAGTGGCGAACTATCAAAGGACGAGGTCGCTGAACTCACAGAGCTGGCCCTTGAGGGGCGACGCCGAGTGAAAGAACAACTCAAAAAGATGGGATCCTTTGAATTCCATCAGACCTCATTCTCGCTTATCGACAGCGAAAGCCGCGAAGAGCGATTCGTCGGCGTTCCCGAGCAGGGCGGTCGCGACATGATAGCGACGGATCCACTAGCCCCAGGATCGGTTTATACCGCCTCGGTAGATGATCAAGGAAAAGTCGGGCTATACCGTCTCGAAATTGGTTGTTCCCCCGGTACTGGAAAGCTCAAGATTGCTGGGGGCGTAGAGGGCGTGATGAAGGAATCGCTTCAGCGGGCGTTTGCTTACCTGCAAAGTCAGAAAGTTAAGATGGGCATTGGCCAGCAGTTTGATACGACAGATTTCCACGTGGAGGCTATTGATCTACTGAGCAATCACGTTTCCTGCGAAGCCGGTATTGCTGTGGTAGTGGCAGTGTTTTCGGCAATAAAAAAACAATCGGTTCTCGCTGGTTTGATGATTCTTGGGGACCTGAGCATTCAGGGAAACATCAAGGCATTGCGAACACTTTCCGAACCATTGCAGGTCGGCATGGACAACGGGGCACGTCGAGCGCTTGTACCCTTGGAAAACAAACGGAATTTTCTCGAAGTCTCCGGCGATATTGTTGAGCGAGTTGACCCAATATTTTTTTCCGACCCAATGACAGCGGCAATGAAAGCCTTGGGGATGAATTAACGTTATTTCAAAAGAACCAGCTTATTAAACCTGTGGTTAGCTACGTGTCATCCGCGAGAGTGGTTTGGATGCGGGAATCACTAGCTGGCGCGTCGTGCTGTCATATCCTCAATAACTCAAGCCGCGATTCTTAATGCGAACGCTGTAGAGCGAATCGGATGCGGTGATGAAAAGGGTCTTGC
>JAYVBW010000897.1:0-5771 GCA_043750255.1 Pirellula sp. | reverse complement strand
TTTATTCTACCCAACGGACGAGTTTAGATCAAACACGGGCAGCAGTACCCCTACGATGACGAACATGACCATTCCGCCTATCAGGATGAGCATCATCGGTTCGATCATGCGAACGAGCACCTCCAGACGACGTTCGATGCGATTGTCGATACGGTCGGCAATCTTGATTAGAACTTCATCGAGCGTGTTCGATTCCTCGGCAACGCGAATCATTGCCATGACCTGTGGCGGAATGAGCCCGCTGGCCGCGAGCGGCTTGGAAAGCGTGTCGCCAGCGGTCACATTCTCGACAGATTTCATCATGGCCTCAGCCAACAACATGTTTCCTGTCGATTCGCTGCTAATCCGCAGCGATCGCAGGAGCGGAACACCATTGTGAAGCATTGTACCAAGGACTCGGCATGCGCGAGAGACTGCAGCATCATGAAAAATCGAACCGATGAGTGGCGTCTTCAATTTCAATTTGTCCATGATTCGACGGCCTGTAGGCGTACGAATTGCCCGATAGAGTCCGAAGCCAACGGCAACAATCGCCAGCAGGACAAATAATCCGTAGTTCAACATCAAATGACTTGTTCCAAGCAGAACGATGGTGATCAGAGGCAGCCCCGTTCCGTTTTGTTCAAGACGATCAAAAAAAGGCTGAAACTTGGGTACTAAAAAAACGACCATCAAGGACGTAATGATCGAACCTACGATGCCGAGAATAATCGGATAGGCGAGTGCACCGACGATCTTGCTGCGCATTTCATCTTGCTTTCGCAAAAACATAGCGATCCGTTGTAGGGCTTCTTCTAAGAACGCACCCTCCTGCCCTGCTCGAACCATACTGAGCGTCAGTTCATTGAACATCGCGGACTCTTTACTCATGGCAACATCCAGACTATCCCCTTGCGCCACGGCGTCATGGATACGCATAGAAATAACTTTGAGACGGGAATTTTCGGTTGCCTCGGCTAGGATCCTTAGAGCCTCAAGCATAGCGACTCCGTTGCTCAAGAGATCGGCAAGCTGCCCACAGAAGTCTGCTGTTTGTTCCTTGGATACTCGAACGGGTAGCGAAATGGAAGCCCACGCAGTTTTGCCCGTTTTATGGTCAATCAGGGTCATCGGGAACAGGGCCTGCGAACGAAGCCGCTGCATCGCTTCGGAACGACTCGCGGCTGCGATGGTACCGGAGCGTTTTTCTCCGGTCGTTGATTTCGCGGTGTATGCAAAGTCTGTCATCGCACTCAGTCTGCTTTCGTCACTCGTACGATTTCATCGATGGTGGTGATGCCCGACATCGCTTTGTCCCAACCATCCATCCGCATAGTCTTCATTCCGTTGCGAATCGCAACTTGTTTGATCGCATCCGAAGTCCCCTTTTGCGTCATCATTTGGCGGATCTCTTCATTGGTAACCAACAACTCATAGATGCCCAATCGCCCGTGATAACCGGTCTTGCGGCAACTGTCACAGCCAATGGGCCGGTAGAGTATCAGCTTTGGGTCAAGTCGAAACTCCACTGGGAAATCGTTAGGCAAATCTGTTATGTTGGGATGGTAAGGCTCTTTGCAATCGTCACATAATACGCGAACAAGACGCTGGGCCAAGACTCCTTCGACGGTACTCGCGACTAAGAAAGGCTCTACACCCATATCGCACAATCGCATGAATGCGCTAGCCGAATCGTTGGTGTGCAATGTGCTGAATACAAGGTGACCGGTTAACGAAGCTTGTGTCGCATTCTCTGCGGTTTCCAAATCGCGGATCTCACCAACAAGCACAACGTCGGGATCATGTCGCAAGATGGCCCGTAAACATGCGGCAAAAGTGAGACCAACCTTGGTATGCACTTGAATCTGATTGATCCCTTCCAACTGATATTCAATAGGATCCTCCGTCGTCACAATCTTGATATCTTCCGACTTGATCTCGCTGAGCGCACTATAAAGTGTCGTCGTTTTTCCCGAACCGGTTGGCCCAGTGACCAGTACAATGCCGTGCGGCATTCGAATGAGTTTCTGAAAAGTCTCATAGACCGACTCCGGCATGCCGATGCCTCGCAACGAGAATTTTAGGTTCGTTTTGTCGAGCACACGCATCACGACCCCTTCGCCGTGAAGCATCGGAATAATCGAGACTCGCACGTCGATTTCACGTCCCGAAACGCGCAGTTTGATGCGCCCGTCCTGCGGCACGCGTTTTTCGGCGATGTTCATCTTGGCCATGATCTTCAATCGACTGATGATCGCGGCTCGGAACTGGTTCATCTCGGGCGGCGTCGGTTGTTTCTGCAAGACGCCGTCGATGCGATGTCGTATTTTCAAGCCGGACTCTTGCGACTCAATATGAATGTCGCTGGCTCTGGCTTGAACGGCTTCGCTAAGTATTTCATTAACGAGTCCAACAACCGATGCTTGCTGTGCTTCTTCAGCATCCTCCAAACTATCTGGATCAATCCCTTCGAGCATTTCCACGTCGCCAGCCTTTTGCCGCTGTAACGCTATCAAACCATCGATCGTTTCCGAGCCGACACCCAAATGCCGCTTAATCAACTTCTGCACGGTTTCTTGGGCCGCCATCACCGGTCGAACCTCGACCTCCATCGCAGACGCAACGGAATCAATTGCGGCAAAATCAAATGGATTGCTGACAGCGAGTCGGAGCCAACCCGTTCCACGTTCAAGCGGAAAAACAGCGTGCCGGTGGATCAGCTTGGCTGGAAATCCCTCCAGTGTCTCCAAAGTTAAATCGACACTATCCGATTCGAGCCAATCAAGATTCATGGAGCGAGCACTCGTCGCAAGCAACTCGTGTGGACTGTTGAACGACCACTGTTCTGCAAGTAGTTCCAGGGAATCGCCCAAATTGAGACAATCCGCCAATTGACGCAACTGAACTGAGTCTAGCAACGGATGCATTCCCGTAGAATTCGAGATCATCGTGTCAATCCATGGGTACGGGTGATGCTTGCCATAACGAACGAGGGGCTAAGGCCACAAGTTAGCGTTCGATGGAAACATTAGGAACAAAGGCGGGAGTCGATCGACGAGGACTTTCCTTCAAATCGTTCGAACGGTTAGGTGGGAGGTTGGTTAGGACAGAGTTTACGATCGGTCAAACGCAAAAGGTGAGTATAGTCAAAAAACGCCTATTTTACGACCGCATTCCTCGTTTGATTGATTGCACTACATTTTGCCATGAAGCCGACACCCCCAAAGAGGTCGTCCAGCTTTCGAAACAGTAAATGCCTTCATTTCTTGAGCCTAAGGCGCTAGCCGATTTCCTGCGGCGTGGATCGGCTAGCGCCTCAGGCTCAAATACCTGTGAAAACACAGAGAAAAACAGCTGGACCACCCCTTAAGGGGGGGTGCAATGCGGTATTGCTATAGCTAAAGACTGGCTGATCGACCTAGATGAAGCAGGGAAAAAAATCAATTCAAACTCGAAAGGCGATCGACTTATACCAGGGACGGCTGATGTCAAAAGAGGATGGTTACATCGATTTTTTCCGCGTCACTTTCTTTTTAATCGCTGCCGACTTTGCAGCAGTTTTTTTGCTGGTGTGAGAAGACTTTTTAGTCGCTTTTTTCTTTGGAGCTTTCCCGTCTATATCTTTCGCCTTAGTCTTCTTGACAAGTTTTTTAGTCAGTGCTTTACCCGTCTTTTTCGTCGCTAACGTTAACTTCTTTACGGGAATGGATGTGGCAATTTCTCCCGCTTTAGCGCCCGCAACTCCACCCACGACAGCGCCGACCGCCGCTCCGATCGGTCCAATCAGCGAGCCAGCAGCAGCTCCAGCGGCCGCACCACCAGCCATTCGCAGACGTGAACTCGAAACCGAATTTTCTTTTGACTTGCTTGTTTTCACTTCAGAATTCCCCTCTTAATAAGTTAAAGTTAACGTCACACATTTATGGATTTCCTGTCTTGAATCTGTCCTGACTGACGATTCCAATTCGACTATCCGCGATTCGGAATAACTTTTGACTCACTGAGACGGTCAGGTCGGGCTCGGCCGTATTGGTTTAATATCGCTTCCGCTTCTGCGAAACGTTCGCCAGCGTTCACCGTAACGATAGCACGTCCATCCTTTACTTCACGTTCATAATGAGCCGCTTCATCCTCAGAGATTCCAGATGCCATTAACGCGCTGGTCAGCCCCACGACTCCAGCCCCGAGAGCAGCGTTTGACAAGATCGTACCCAATGTCCCGGCTGCGATTGCAGGCCCTATTACCGGAATCACGCCTGCCAAAACGCCTAGCCCAATCAAACCACCAATGCTGGCGCCAACTACCGCACCTGAAACTGCATCTGAGGCCGTATGATCGTTCTCTGCCGTCGAGGTACGGACCTTCTGTCTGTAGTGTTCATTTTCGGATGAAACCACGCCTATCTCAGATTTAGTAAAGTTGGCAGCTAGCAATGCATCGACGGCATTTTCCGCTTTCATGGCCGTTTGAAAGACACCCACAACGGTAGTACGGTTGACGGTACTCATTTTATTGCTCCTAAAAATTGCAGAATCATAATCCGCAAAAACCTAGTGGGCTAATCCTGCACACACAGCGTGACAGGCTATTGATCAACCCACGACAGCGTCGTTTGCAATTTTCGTGCCAAGTAATATCTGCTCTCCGGCTCTGCTTTTCATTGTGGATCTTTCCGAACAGAACAGAATGCAAATAACCCTTCGACGATTTATAAGAATTCGAAAGTAGGAATACATATTGTTGGCCTGGCACGAACGCTATCCCCTCCCTCCCAGTCGAATTACGATGCGTATAGTCGAGGCTGTCGCGATGTCACATCTAGCAAGGACTCGTTCTTCGAACTCGCATCCTGGGAAGAATTCTTGATCGTCATTTATGCGATTTGAGAAGCACGTCACCGTCATGTGGCGATTCGCGCACGACACCAACGCCTTGCGCGTAGTACTTGTATTCGACGGTCCCATCGGCCAAGTCTTCCTTGACTTTCACGCATTTTTCATAGGTTCCCGCTGGCGTCTTCACTGTCTCCGTAATCGACATGACCTCGTTCTTCTCGCCGATCTCGTCCGACACGTCTTCCGTTCGCCACTTTTGGCCAACCTTGGGTTTTGCCGCAAATACCACACCCAGTGCTGGAGTGTCTTTGCCGTACAACCAGCTACCGTCATGGCCAATGATTTTCCCGTCTTCATATTCATCCACGTCTTCACCAAAGTAAAAGACAGTACCATTGTCGTCTTGTGCGAAGTAATCGAGAGCGACTTCGACAAGCTCACCATCCTCGTACGCTCGATCTTCGAAGACCAGAGTCTCGACTATTTGCTCGCCGATCTTAAAAGTCTTATGTGTCTCAGGCTTTGCAGTCCGTTCAACACGAAAGCATCAGCAGCATCGTCTGTCTTGGTTTCGACTAGCTTGCCATCTTCGGTGATTACCAGGTCACGGATGTTTCCGTCCTTACCTTTGATCCCCGCTTCGTAAACTGCCTTTCCATCTATCTTTTTCGGTTCTAAATCGACAGACATTCCGGACGTTCCACCGTTAGCGAGCACCGTATCTTGAACAGCCTTAGGTAGTTCCTCCCACTTCTGAGGTTTGCCAGCAAAGCCAGTATTTCCCATCAAAATAATAATTACCACTAACGCCAATTTCTTGACCATCGCAATTCTCCTTGAAGTGGGCACGTATGTTTGCATTGACAAACTCGTCATCGCTCGACGATCATCGCCAGCGCGAATCTCACGAACCAGCGGAGTATACAGTTGAATGATGAGAACAACGTGAGAATGAA
>JAYVBW010000896.1:0-17323 GCA_043750255.1 Pirellula sp. | reverse complement strand
AGTTTTGCGACCTGGTTTGGTGCTGAGACAGTTCTAGGAATCCCCGCCAAATTCGTAAATGGCGGCCTCAAGGGAGTAGTTGAGGACCCCTTCGGTGCGTCTATGTGTTTAGTTTTCGTCGGTCTCTTCTTTGCGCAGCGATTGTACAGAATGAAACTTTTGACGATCGGGGACTATTTTCGCAATCGGTACGGAATCTTGATTGAGATTCTATGTTCCACGTTGATCATCCTAAGTTATCTGGGCTGGGTTGCAGCACAGATCACTGCCCTCGGATTGGTGTTCTCAATTCTGTCAGGCGGTGCTCTTAGTGCTCCATTCGGTATGGTGATCGGGACGGTACTGGTGCTGATTTATGTGATCATGGGTGGAATGCTCGCGGTCGTTTATACCGACTTCATTCAAATGATTGTCTTGGTGATCGGCTTATCGTACATCGCTTGGGTGTCGGCCACTTTGGCTGGAGGAACGGACAAAGTGTTTGCGTTGGCGAGCCAGCGTGATTTGTTTACGATCTTACCGGAACCAACGATCAAGAACTGGTTAGTTTTTGTTGCCTCGGCGATTACCATGATGCTCGGATCCATTCCACAACAAGACGTATTCCAGCGGGTCATGTCTGCCAAGGATGCGGATACAGCCCGAAATGGCGCCGTGATAGGCGGATTGTCCTATTTAGTATTTGCCTTCGTTCCTATGTTTATTGTAGTTGCGTCCTTGATTATTATGCCCGACCATGCCGCTGAACTTTTGAAAGGTGATGAGACGCAAAAAGTATTGCCGACCTTGATTTTGAACCACATGCCCTTTTTCGCTCAAGTCCTATTCTTTGGTGCGCTTGTATCGGCGATTAAATCGACGTCGTCTGCCACGCTGCTCGCACCATCGACAAGTTTTGTGGAGAACATCTTGCGGCATTTGTGGCCTAGTTTGGACGATCGTCATTTGCTACGAGCGATGCGAATCAGCATTTTTGTTTTTGCGACGACGGTACTTTGTTACGCGATTTTGATGCATGGGAAGCCTATTTACGACATGGTTTCATCTGCGTATCAAGTCACGCTGGTAGGTGTTTTTGTGCCATTGGCCTTCGGTTTGTACTGGCGCGGTGCGACATCGCAGGGTGCATTAGCGAGTATTGGTTTGGGGGTCGGCGTTTGGTTGATTTTATTATTGGTTCCGGAGTGGCATGAAGAATTTCCAAGTCAGCTTGCCGGTTTGGGGGCAAGCATTTTTGGAATGCTGGCGGGGTCAAAGCTTCCGCAATTCATTGCCAATACAAAGGCCAGCGAAGAGTCCACCTATAGCGTCCATCCTGTTGGAAATTGAATTCCTGCGCAACACGATTGCCTGGCTAACTGGGCGAAGCACCTTTCCAATCTCTAGTGCTATAATAGGAATCGGCATAACCCAGCATTGCCTAAATATTCCGTGTTCTAGTGGTTACCCACCCATCTCCAAGTCGCAAATCTATGCATACTTACAAACAGATCTTTTTGCAGTCATCGCATCTGATTTCTCTAGCACTCCTGTTCCTTTATTGGGACACTGCATCGGGGACCCCACCCCAATCCAGCGAGCACCCTAACATTGTTTTGGTGGTGGCTGACGATCTAGGTATCTACGATCTTGGTTGCTATGGGCGACGGGATCACAATACTCCCAATCTTGATCGGTTGGCGAGTCAAGGGATCCGATACACGAGCGCCTATTGTGGATTGTCTATTTGCTCGGCCTCGCGTGCTTCATTGATGACCGGCAAATCGTGTGCACGATTGCATCTCACGACTTTCTTGCCAGGACGACCCGATGCCGAATCGCAGTTGCTATTGCATCCTCGCATTCAATCGCATTTGCCGCTCGATGAAAAGACGCTGGCTGAGGTACTGCAAAATGCCGGCTACCGAACAGGTTTGTTTGGTAAGTGGCATCTCGGCGGTGGCAAAAATGGACCTACTCAACAAGGATTTGAAATTGCGTTCGAACCGAAAGGAAACGGAAACGTGGACGGAAAGGAAGGCGGTAAAAACGAATACGCTATTGTAGATGCTGCAATCGACTTTTTGAAATCCAATGACGACAAGCCCGCGTTTTGTTACGTCCCTCAACATTCACCGCACGTCGCGTTGGCTGCACCTCAGAGTTTGATCGAAAAGAATTCGTCTGCCTTCAATCCGTTATATGCTGCGACCATTGAGTCACTCGACAACGCAATAGGAAAACTGCTGACCACGGTGGATTCGCTAAAGCGTCCGACGATCGTTATCTTTAGCAGTGACAATGGTGGGCTGCATGTGCCCGAGGTGCATGAGCTGCCGGCCACACACAATGGTCCGTTTCGTGCAGGCAAAGGCTACCTATACGAAGGTGGCTTGCGAATCCCGTTGATTGTTCGATGGACAGATAAGATTGCGGCGAACCGAACCATCGATAGCCCCGTTTCGTTGATGGATCTGATGCCAACTCTTATGGAGGTCGCAGGGATGGACACTTCGAAAACGGTCGGACCGTTGGATGGTGCGAGCTTAACACAAAGCTGGCTTCAGAGCGCAGCCTCGGGCCCATCGAAGGAGCGATTGTTCTTTTGGCATTTTCCGCATTACACCAATCAGGGGAGCCGGCCTGCTGCGGCGACTCGACAGGGCAATTGGAAATTGATCGAGTATTTGGAGGATGGAGCAATTGAATTGTATGACCTCGAAAAGGACGCAGGCGAAAAAACAAACGTCGCTAAAGACTTTTCGGAAAAGGCAAAAGCACTTGGTGAGTCGCTTCATCAATGGCAGAAGCGAACGGGCGTTCAGTTCGGTATTCCGAATCCCAATGCAAAGCAAGAAGTACATAGGCGACTCTACATTGACTCCGACCCGACGCGGCTTGATGCGAGTGCTGGAGCTGCGGCAGTTGGCGATCAATGGCGGGCGTGGCGTTCTGAGATGAACCGTGTGGTTGCTGGAAAAAAAGCGTTGTTAAAGGACGCTGGCAACGAAATTATATTGCCAGCGTCCACTGGAACGCCTCATGGCAAAAAATTGCGGTACGAGCCCGAGCCGCACAAAAATGTACTTGGATACTGGACGGAAGTCGACGATTGGGCGGATTGGGAACTGACGATCCCAAAGGACGGAAACTACGAAATCGACGTGCAGTGCGGCTGCGGTTTAAACAATGGCGGGTCCGTCGTTCGTTTGGAGGTTTCCGACCAATCGCTACAGTGGACGGTTCGCGATACCGGCCATTTCCAGAGCATGATCATTGAGGAAATTGGCACGCTGAAACTCAACGCAGGCAAATATCGATTGGCTGTGCGACCTCAAGCCAAAACTGGAGCCGCCGTCATGGATATTCGAACCATTGTGCTTCGACCGATTGCCGAATAACATTGACACAGCAGCTCGGACGCAGAGTTTGTCAATGATGACGAAACGAATGCGATGCAAACAAGGGTGCCACGCGAAGAATTCAAGATTGAAGTGAAGTTAACCCGATCCTAAGGTTATTCGTTCGTTTTGATCATGCACTTGGAATCCAACGAGACTTTTTTATGGCAGCAGAGAATTATTCGCGATACCAACAGTCGGTTATTCGCAATTATTACAACAACAAAGACAATGTATCGTTGCAACGGGCGCAGGAACTGCTGACAGATCTTTATTTGGCTGAAGGCAAGAAACGTGAAAAAGTATGGGATAGCTTGTTCGTGCATTTGGAACGATTAGGCGTTCCATCTGATCAGCTCCAACACTTGAAAAAATCCAATAATCCGGAATTGGTTGCACAACTGATTCAAAAGAAAATTTAAGATTTTTGCTCCTGCGTATCCTCGGGCGAAGCCTCTACGCCCAAGTTTAGTACAGTTTTGGAACGCGATGCTTTTTCTTTGAGCGGTTGCGTTCCGAGCAATCGGTCCCCCGTCAGCATCGTTAGTCCAAACCAATAGTTCTCGTTTTGAAAGTGATGCAATCGATGGTTTCGCCACAAGCGGCGGTAAAACCAAGTGTGCGGTGTATAAGAAGTATGAATCAGGTAATGAACCCATTCGTAATTCAAGATAAACAAAAACGTGACCAAGATTCCTGTCAAAATAGCATGCATTGAGACAAAACCGAAGGCATATCCCATCGACCATATCATTGGCACACCACCCAGGAACAGCACCACAAAATAGGTCGTCGTGAGTCCGTACTTTGGGTCCCAAGGATTGCGATGATGGGCACGGTGCGTCTTGGTGATTACAAGCTCTAAAATGCGTTTGCCAAAACGCAACGCAGGCAGATGCTCGAGCCATGCGTGAATGAGCCATTCTTGAAATGGCCAAAATGCGATGATCCCTACGATCACCCATAGATCTGCCCAGGAGTATTCAAAAACCAATCCACGCACTAAAAGAGTGACGATGCAGGCTAAAGCAATCACCTGCGGTCCGCGATGAGTAAACATGCCTTTCGCAGCACAAACTAAGCTAATTTGCGGACCAAATCCAGGCTTCTTATCCTTGGCGGGCAAAGCTTCTTCTTCTGTCCACGTATAGGCTCGTACCCAGAAAAACAATGTCATCAACACTACAAAATAGCTTGCAAAACCCAGTGCCAGGGTAGCCATGAGCATTCTTCACTTTTTTCATTGAGATCGACGGGGTCAATTGCGACCCCCCGATAGAGGTTTTAGGCTTTGTCTGTAAATAAGGCAATTCAAATGCAAGACTTTGTCGGTTGTTCAAGCGAGAAGTCGCTGATTGAGAGGTGAATGTTGGATAAAAACGACTATCATATGAGAATGATTAATGAAACTGCCGAACCAGTCGAAAAGACTGAAAAACTATCCATCCTCGAACAAACTGAGCATTCTCTGATCCGATGGTTCGTGGACCGTGATCTCCCAAAATATCGTGCAAAGCAGGTTTTGAGCGCGATCTACCAGCGGCGAATCGACAACTTCTGCGACATGTCCGAATTGCCTAAGGATCTGCGAACCAAACTGGATGAACACTTTTGCATCTTTAGGACAAAGACTGCAGAGTCACAGCAATCCGAGGACGGCACAGAAAAGCTCTTGCTTGAGTTGCCAGACGGAGGTCGCATTGAATGTGTTCTTTTGCGAGATGGGCCGCGGCGTTCGGTTTGTCTGAGCAGCCAAGTCGGATGTGCAATGGGCTGCGTGTTTTGTGCCAGTGGACTCGATGGGGTTGACCGTAATTTGACTCGGGGCGAAATCCTTGAGCAAGCGTTAAAGCTTCAGCGATTACTCGAACCTGAGGAACGACTTAGCCACATCGTCATGATGGGCATGGGCGAACCACTTGCCAATTTACGCAACGTGCTCGAGGCGCTGGACGTGGCTCGTGATAGCCATTACGGACTTGGCATCAGTCCACGCCGCATCACGATCAGTACCGTTGGCTTGCCTCCTGCAATCGACAAACTGGCTGAGGCTCATTCACCGTTCCAACTTGCTATCAGCCTTCATGCACCCACGGATGAGCTGCGAACGAGACTTGTACCGGTAAATAAAAACATCGGAATCGAAGCCATTATGGCCGCGACCGAACGGTACTTTGCTGTTACTAGCCGCCGATTGACGTTTGAGTATGTATTGCTCAAGGACCTAAACGATTCGCCTCAATGCGCCGAACAACTCGTGAAACTCCTTCGACGTCGCACTGCCATGCTCAACGTTATCCCATATAACCCCGTGCCCGGCTTGTCGTACGAGACGCCATCCTCCGAATCGATTCTCGAATTTCGCCGCATCTTGATGGAGGGAGGTATCAACGTCATGTTCCGTCAGCGAAAAGGAAATGACATTCAAGCAGCCTGCGGTCAACTGCGCCGGCTTCGAGAGCGTGAGCCGCAAATCGTACATCTCGACAGCAACGCCTAATTGGAAGACACACGCGACTTCTTGCATTTCTTCGAGGTATAACAAAAGTTCCAAAACCTTATCTTTTGCTTGGGGCCGATTATGAATCATCGCCGATTTAGATGGCTGAAGTCACTGATTCCTCTAACACTTTCCTTTGTGGCTGCCCTTGCGTCCGTGGTCGGGATTTTAGGTTTGTCGGATTCGATTGGACAGGAAGTTTTGACTACCAACAAGCGGACTGTGCTCGATGCACTACGTGCGGTAGACTCCCCCTTAGAAAAGGAAATGGAATGGGTAGTCGCCTTTCTGGAAAAGAGAGTAGAAGAGAATAGCGAGGACTCTTTAGCAAACTGTGTTCTAGCAATCACTCAATTTCGAACGCAGGCATTTGACAAAGCGAAGCAGTCGTTTGAGCGAGCGAACTCAGGCGATACAGCAAAGAGTACGCGTGCAACGAATGGAAAGTTTCAATTGCTCTGCGCAATTAATACCGAAGACGGAGCAACTGCGACAGCGCTCTTTCAGAATTTATTGAACGCATGTCAACGCGAGTCAATGCCTCTTGCTTTGCGTAAATCTTTCTGCGAATGGATGGGTGAAGTCATCGGTGTTTTGGACTCAGACGAAGCACAGTCGCCAATTGAGGTCGAGTTGCTTGCGAAAGCCAAAAAGGCACTCCTCGGGATTGCAGAAACCAAACTGAGCCAAGCGTTCGAAAACCAGTACTCTTTGTCCCGTGCAAAAGCAGATGAAATCAATAAAGTACTTTTGCAATACGCAGAAAAAGGAGATGCCGGCATCAAGGAGATGGATCGAACGCTGTCGGATGAATTGGAAAAGCTTGAGGAAATCTTGGCTGCAGCAGTCAAGGAATCGAAGGAGCTGTCCAGCGAGAATCAGGCCGCTGTCAAAAGCCTACGACTTGAGATGGTAGGTATCCGAGAGCAAATCCGCCGAAACGAAACGGACTGGGCAAAAAGCGCTCCCGGCATGCCATTCCCGGTGATTCCTCCCCTAGGTACACCGCAGATTCCCTATCGCGATGCCATTTACGTCGACCCATACTATATTCGTACGGTAACGGAAAACGTCAATAACCAACTGGTCACGCGTCAGATCCGAGAACGCCGCGACTTCCGTGACCTCGAAGCTGAGCGGAACATCATTTATCAGAACCAAATGAATCTCTATCAGACTCAATTGAATAACTTTAATATCCAACTGTCCTTGTTTAGCCAATACCAAAAAAACTTGGCCGAGTGGAAACGACGCGATGAAGATCGTCGCAATAAATTGACCGAACAACGCAAAGCGCTGGAAGATCAATATGCGCAGGTCAAAGTCAAAATAGATGCGCTGGAAGATTTTAAAAAGGATAAAGGGAGTGGGAATATCGATTTGCGAAATTCGATTGCACAGCTCAAGGTCGAGAAAGCGTCTGTAAAAAAAGTGACGAATGCCGCCAAGACGGGAAAGCCACACCTAGCCCTCCGCCCAATTACGATCGACCCGTGGTTGCTAACCGAAGAAAAGAATCTGTTACTGAAACAATTTTCGGAAAAGAAGTAGGGCCTACCATCGATTTACATCCACCTTGATCTTGACGGTCGTCGTCATGTCAACGCGCGGTTGCGACGGATTGATGAACTCGAGGCTTCCTTTCGCCACAATAATGTCGCCAGCTTGGAAGTCGTTTCGGACTTCGATCAAAGGCCGAATGGCTTCGCTGAAATCCGCGATGTTTAATTGCAGATCCTTGAACGGTATCTTGGTCGGCGTTGTCCCAAGCGGCTCGGTAGTTATTATTTTGTTAGCATCCGTTCTCATGCGTTCCAGTGTGAACGTAGCATACCCGTCCGTTTGAACATAGGGATAGTTTGACTTGATGGCGATTCGCAACGCCCCCGGTGGGTTGATCAAGCAGAACGATCCGCCACACGCGTCCGCCGGAACTGTTTTGCATCCGACGCTCCCTGCCAACTCAATCTTGCCGACCAAGTCGTAGTCGCTCTTGTGTTCAGGTGTCGTCGCTTGTTTCTGCTCGACTCGTTTGTTGATCACCAACGGATTGGACATACCCGCTGGGGTTGCAACTCGCACCTCAAAATGCCCCGACTCCGAAAGCGATTCGTTCAGCTTCCCAACGCGAACGCGGATCAACTCGCGACTGATGACTTCGACGGCAGACTCGTTCGTAATGTTTAAGTGCTGTTCGGTGCCTCCGACCACGACGTGGGTCAGAGTCGGGTGGAAGTTTTTGCCTGCGATAAAAAAGTCGGCTGCGGTTTGAGCTGGATCCAAGTAGGTCAAGCCATAGTAGTAGTCGACGGTTGGCCTGAGCTGTTTCTTGCCAGCATCGAACAGCCCGCTTCCCGTCTGTTCGTATTGGTATGGAAGTTTGACGTCATGCGTTTGCATCCCCAACATCGTTTCCAGTTGATCGATTCGGCTGACCAAACGACCAAAGTCGCCCGGGCGATAGCAATTTTGGTTGTTGGGGTCTTGCATGCATGTGCGAAGCCGATGCAATCGACCGCCTTGAGCAACCATCTCTTCGTACGATCGTTTGGTCACGCCTGGTCGAGCCACCTTTTCCCAGTTGGTGGTAACGTCAAACGAAACATCTGTCACGAACGACGGCATCGCAATCAGCACTTCGCAATCGCGAATACCTGGCTCTAGTCGTCGATGTTTGCGATCATAGTGATCGGTCGGACCAGTCGACCATATGGTTCGCGCCAGGGCACCGATGTTCGTGCTTTCACTGGGCGGAGTCTGGATACGTGGGTGGAAGTACCAGCCGAATGTGTCATCGCTATGAGCAAAGGCGACGGCCGTTCGATTTAGTCCAATCGTTGCCTCATCCAAAGCAAGCTTACGGCTCATTTTGAGCTTCTGGTCCGCCGCAAAGGAAGTGCCCTTGGCGACGCTGAAAGCCAATGCAACTTGCATTTCTCGGCGTCGCGAGAACGCATCGTAAGCGTTCTGTTGTTCGGCGATTGGGTCCAAATTGAAAACTTGCAGCGGAAACGTATATCGGATGATTGTTTCCCAAAGAATGACCGCTTCGGGACAGTTGGAAGCATAGAACTGGACGCTATCCGAAACAGCGCACTGTTCCCCTGCACTCAACCCCTTGGTTTCCAGGTCTTTGAGGATCCTCTTGAGGTTGCGATCGAAGATGCCGGATTGGAGAGCCAGCAGCCAACTGCTGCTTTCGAAACTGCCGTTGAGTGCATAAACGGAGACGCATTGGCTCCACTCCGCTCGGTGCACACCCACTTGATCGTATTGGCCTTTGACGAAGCTATCTGCGGCGTTTGCAATCGTAGGAATGTACGCGTCGTAGATTTGATTCTCTTGGAGTGCGTTATGAGTTTGTTCAAGGGTTGCGAACAAGAACTGCCTAATCTCCTCCGCCTTAGGTTGATCCAGCACAAAGGCTGTCGGTAATGTTTCGAATTGATCAATCGCGTTGTCCACAAGAGTGTCAATGGCATCATCACCGTAGATATCCGAATGAGAAACAAAAGGGACCGAAGAGGGTATCGAAGCGATTGAACGTGTGACATTGTTTAGCGACTTGACTCGCTTCATAGGCTCTTCACATTTTAGAATAGCAATTCTTTTTGCATACGAGGCGGTTGCCAATGTTCTCAGTTGTGTCGCCGACAGTTCTACTGCTCCCCCCTTATCTTTGATGATCTTTGCAATCGTTTTGCGTTGCTCTTTTGCGTCATCCCATTCAGCTAGGATTCTCGGTGTTAGGGCCTCGACTAGATCGGCGATGACCATCTTGGGAAATGTATTTCGCAAATGAGCTTGGTCGACTTGCAACTGGGCGCGCAGCGTGGCCACAGCACTATACCCCTCGGTGGTTTCTCGGCCAGGTAGCACAGAGACTGGAATACGAAACAAGTAGAGACCGTAACCAGCGGCTCGGCTGTTGTCGTCACCGATCATGCGCCGACGCAATGCTTGATTGGCGTGAATAAACGTCGATCGTTCCCGATCCAATTCGGTCGGTTCGAGGGCTACCCCTTTGTTGGTCGGGGCCACTCCTTGGGTGGGCGATGAAAAGAGTGAAAATGCATTTGTGGTTCCACTGGAGGTAGGCATTATGTTTAATGCGGATACCGATGGGGCGGGTGCGCCACTAAGAGCTTGTCCAATCGCGGTGGCGCTCAAGAACTCTCCTTGATCGCTTCGTGCGATGTACGCTTGCACTGACTCGCTAAATCGTTTGTCAAATGCTGCGTGGTCACCTAGTGCCATGAGCCGTTCGTACTCTTGGATCGAAGCGATGAGGTTGCCATCTCCCCACACGTCAGGCTTCTTGACCGTGATCGAACCATCGCGGCGAATGTCATCTTCGAGCATGGTCAAGTCCCGAGCCACTTCGAGCATTGCATCTCCTTGAATGGGCTCTTTGAGATCGCGGTGCCGCCTGCGGAAGGCTGTGTCCCAGAAATCATGGTGGCCTGCATCCGGCGCATAGGGTGCGAGACTGCCCCGATAAGGAGACCAGGCTTCACATCCAAACATACTTCCGAGCGAACAAATCAGCAAAGTATGTAAAGCGACTTTTTTCATTGGATGAGATTCCCTTCGCATCACAACTAACGAAATGCATGCACTTCAAATTGACTTCAGCATTCGAACCGCACCACGAAACTAAAATCGGCTTCTTGCCGAATGATTCAAGCTCGCCGAATTGTTATCGGTCGTTTCCATTTTCAACAGGCACCCCAAATCTCAGAAGATGTGGAGTTTCCCGCAATTCCGCAGATTGTCTCCGCTGAGCTTTAGCCTTTTTCGAGTACCGGGAGCTTTTTTAACGGGCGTTTTTACGCTATCGCTATTTAGTGCTGACTCGCCTCTTTGACCATCTTGTACTTGAGAAACGATTCCAAGAATCCTTGAAGCTCCCCGCCAAGAACAACATGAAAATTGCCGATCTGAAATCCAGTACGTGAGTCCTTTACACGCTGATCCGGATGCAAAAAGTAGTTGCGAATTTGCGAACCAAACCCAGTTACCGTCTTGTTCTGATACTTGACGGCTTGTTCCGCTTCTTGCTTTTCCTCTTCTACACGGGCCATTCGTGCTCGCAACATCTTCCAGGCCTGCGCGCGATTCTTGTGTTGGCTTCGGTCGCTCTGGCATTGGGCGACGATGCCGGTAGGCAGGTGCGTCAGCCGAATCGCAGAACTCGTTTTATTTACGTGTTGGCCGCCAGCACCCGATGCGCGATAGACATCTTCACGCACATCCTTTTCGGCTATCTCAATTTCGACTGCATCGCTTACTTCCGGCGAAACATCCACGGCAGCAAAACTAGTCTGTCGCTTGCTCTCTGCGTTGTACGGACTGATTCGCACTAATCGATGGATGCCCTCTTCACCTTTGAGATATCCATAAGCAGATGGTCCGCGAATGATGACGGTGGCTTGAGTAATCCCGGCTCCCTCGTTGTCGGAACGATCGACCAGCTCGGCGGAATAGCCATTCTTTTGCGCCCAGGAAATGTACATGCCCAAAAGCATCTCCGCCCAATCGTTGGCATCAAGACCGCCTTCGCGAGCATGAACCGAGAGGATGGCGCCGAACTCGTCCATGGGGCCACTTAAAAGCGCCTTCAGCTCCAATTTCTCAATTGCGATTTCAAGCTTTGTAATCTCGGTTTCAACCTCGATAGCAACCGCAGGATCGTCTTCCAGCATGCTCGCCAGTTCGGTCAAATCGTCGCAAGATTGGATCGCAAAACGTAACGGTTCTGCTACCGACCGAAGATTTTTTAGTTGCTGGACTGTCTCCTGCGCTTTTTCAGGACTGTCCCAGAATGTGGGACTAGCCATGTGAGCGTCCAGTTTTTCAATTTGCGCAGCCTTATTGGCGTAGTCAAAGACCGTCTCGTAGTGGAACCAAACGAACACGGACCGCTTCGATACGATTTAGTAGATTGCTATCACTCATCAGACTGGAATTGGGAAAACGGCAACTAGCAGGATTTGAAAAACGGGTGCGAGTCCAATTTAGACTCACGCGGCCAGTAACGACTTGCCGATGGTGACGATTGTACCACATCGGCAAAATTTAGGTCCACGGTGACGTCATGCAAATTCAATCTTCGCGTTTCGGGAAAATGGACATTAATCACTCAGATATGCTGCTAATGCCGCATGGTTTAATCGGGTTTGAAACCTGCCGCCATTGGATTTTGCTATCCGGTGAAGGCAATGAAGAGGTTGCTTGGTTGCAATCGGTCGCTCAGTCAAACGTGGCGATTCCAGTGGTTAGCCCACGCCGTTTCGCTCCTAACTATCGAGCGCATGTGAACAGGCGAGAGCTCACGATGTTGCATATTCACACAGAGGATCAACTCTACGTCTTGAGCGTCGTCAGCAAGAGCGGTGTCACATTGACCGCCAATTTGAAGAGCCCGATTTTGCTGAACGCATCTCGCCACCTGGCCATCCAGGTTGTTGTAACCGATGAACAGCCATTGGCTTTGCCACTCGGCTTGACCAACGCCGCAGCAATACGCAGAGCGGCGTAGCATGGCCCCGGAATTGCTCAAGGCCGAGTAAGCCGATTGCCGAAGTTGTAACGACAAGTACCATTATTCCGGCATTGAGTTTTCTATCATTGCTGGCCCAACACCTCGGTGATGCAAAATAAGCGATATAGTTCATGACAACTTCACGACATCCCCAAGCATCGTTAGAGCGCAGAAAAAATCATCGTGATGTGAACTCGCCAGGGTTCCTTCAAGCATCTAGGAAATCGGCCAAGCGACGCCAACTGAGTCAGTTCCTTTGCGTCGTTGCATTTGGAGGATCTGTGGTTTCGATGATCGGTTGTACGACGACTCCGGGCAGTCGAACATCCATTTGGCCTACACGCACTGCCGGGGCGACTTCGTCCATGGCCACTGGAGCGGCTGGCGCGACTGGCGTGACTGGTTCCATTGCGTCAACCACACACGCGGTTAAGGGCCAGTTCTCTTCCATGGGTTCTGCGGTATCTTCAGCATACGGCAAAGCCAAAACAGTGATTTCATCTCCGTTTGGTGCGACATCGGAAACAGGAGATCCGACGAGTTTAGGCATCAAGCCATCGGTTGGTCCCGAATTGCATGTCTTGAATGGTCAGCTTCATGAGTCCCAGGGGAATTACGCCAAGGCCCTTGATAGCTACAGCAAAGCCCTCGAAATTGAGTCCAAAAACCCGCCTGCGCTTCTCAGTACAGCCCGACTTTATGAACGTCAAAACGAAAAGGACAAGGCCGTCGAGTTTTATCAAAAGGCCGCAACTGTCGCTCCTAACAACGCAGCCATTTTTGCTGACCTGGGCGGTCTCCAAGCTCGCAGCGGTAACCTAACAGCAGCTCGATCCGAATTGCAAAAAGCAGTGAATCTCGATCCAAAGAGTGCGTCGTATCGTTCCGCACTTGCGGGTGTGATGCTCGACTCTGGAAACGCGGAAGCTGCGATGGCCGAACTGCATCAAGTGAACAGCCCGGCCATGGCAAACTACCAAATGGCCTATTTGCACTTCGCTAGAAAAAACGTTCCTGCGACGCAGCAATATCTCGGCTCTGCGCTGCAGATTGATCCGAATTTGAAACCAGCTCGCGATTTGATGGCCAGCATGGGCGGTGCTCAAAATATAACTCAAATGGCACAGCAGGGGCCGCAGGCGATTCAGCAAGCTCAAGGCATCTATCAGCAAGCAGGGGCCATCGGGACCAACATTCAAAATCTAATGAACACGTCATCGTTGCCCGTACCCGTCGTTTCGCAATCCGCGATTGGTCAGCGGCCAGTTACGCAACCAAATTCGGGGACTACAAGTGTGCCTTCTTACGAACAAGCGGCTCAGACTTCTTCGCTCTTGCGCCGCTAATAATCCAAGATGGGTGCCACAATGTTGTTGATTCGATGCCAACGGGTTTGCACCAACCCCTGGTATCTATCGAACCTACCGAGTCTCGTTGCGACAGATCTACGGGTCGACGGTTTTGTTCACGGCTGGCAATTCAATTATAAACGAGCTGCCCCCATCTTCCCGAGACCTATATTTTAGTACACCGCCGTGGTCTTCTACGATGCCCTGGCTAATTGCGAGCCCCATGCCTAGTCCAGTTGGTTTGGTCGTGAAAAATGCATCGAACAGACGGTCTCGTTGCGACTCATCCACACCGACACCGGAATCATGGACGGCGATTACGTTGTGATTCGAAGTCTCGCAAACCTCAATCGTTGCAATTTTTTTTGAATTGGGACGGTCCACCATTGCCTCCAGAGCGTTCAACACGAGGTTGACAAGAACTTGTTGCAATCGAACTGGATCACCGAGCACCTTGACGTCATGACGGATGTCGACGATTTGGATGGTCATCCCGCGGCGTCTCGCTTCGCCCTTGAGCATGGCGGCTGTATCTGATACCAGTTCCGACAGGCTCAACAACTCAGGCTGGTGCTTTGCAGTCGACACGAATTCGCGAGTTCGACGAATGATCTTTGCGGCTCGAGTAATCTCGCCCGAGAGTCTTGAAAGAACGTGAGAGGTTGCTTCAGAAGCAGGTGATGATGCAAGAATTTTGCTGAGGCTAGCAACGTAGTTCTGGATTGCGTTCAGCGGTTGGTTAAGCTCATGTGCTAATTCGCCAGACAATCGCCCCATGACACTTACACGAGAAAAATGCGAGATCTGGGCTCGCTTTTCTTCCAGTAACTCTTCGGCGTATTGCCTATTCTCGATTTCGCTCACAAGCGAATCGTTCACGTTCACGAGTTCTTGCGTTCGTTCTTTGACACGTTCCTCCAGAAGAGTGTTGTATTGCTGCAATTCCAGTTCTGCAATGCGGCGATCGGTAATGTCTATGGTATGCCCAGCGACGCCCATGAATTTCCCTTCCAACGAATGGATGGGCTGGCAATTGGCAAGCATCCAACGCCAATCACCCGCTCTACCTTTTATCCGAAACTCGTAACGTGCGGATTTTTGTTGCTCGCTCAAGACCATGTTCAAGCTTGCCACTGCGCCTTGTATGTCGTCGGCGTGGATAACTTCCTCCCAGTTTTTTCCCAGTACTGTCTCTATCGGCATGCCGGTCACGGTCTCAAAATAGTCGCTAACAAAAATGCAAAGCCCATCGACCGAAAGCTGCCAAATGATAGCTGGAACGGAACTGGTTAGGTCCCTCATCAAATTGGCTTTTTCTCGTAATTCCTTCTGGGCTGCTAATCGATAGGTGAGATCGACGATACTGCCTATAAAAGACACCGTAAAATTTTGAGTGTCGGAAACGCGATTGAGTGACAACTCCACTGTGCATTCGGTTCGCCCCCGCAACGTGCAGTCAACTCGGTCGCCGCCTGGATGCGCATCCTCGCAACCTAACAAGTGCTGTACTAAATGCAGTTGTTCTGCGGAGACAAAATCAGTCCAAAGTTTCCCAACCGCTTCGTTGGCCGAAAGCCCAGTGATTCGTTCCCATTCCGGATTTACGTACGTCAACTGATGAGATGGGTTGCATTCAAAAATCCCGACAGGGCATGTTTGCGCTAGCGCAGTAAACCGCTTTTGATTCTGTTCAAACAATAGAAAAGCTTGTTTGATCGGTGAGATGTTTGTGTAGCAAGTAATGATACCAACATTAACCCCCGTCGCATCTCGAATAGGGCTTCGTGAAACGATCAGCGTTCGCTTTTCGTAACCCAGGTCCCACGTTTCCTCGGACGATTCCGCCTTGCCGCTCGCAATAACGAATTGATCCCGCTGTTTGATTCGCTCTGCAAGTTCAGGGGGCAACGCATTATAGGAATCGAGCCCTGGCAAATCATCTACGGAGCATTTGTAAAACTCAGCGACTCTCTGGCTACCAATAAGAATTATCCCATCGCAATCCTTGATCAATATAGACTCACTAGAAGATCTCAGGGCGATCGCGAGCAACTCTTTTGTCAGCAGGATCTGAGGTTGTCGCTTAACAATGTTACTCGGCATTCGGCCCCCTTCGCTCGAAATTAACTATTTAAGATAAGCGAGTGTCAGCAAGACGTACCC
The DNA here is from genome assembly GCA_043750255.1 of Pirellula sp. GTDB lineage: Bacteria > Planctomycetota > Planctomycetia > Pirellulales > Pirellulaceae > JBKCUI01. The sequence continues at coordinate 1,387 of JAYVBW010000896.1, read as the reverse complement.
AGTAACCAGGTTCGGATCGCCTTCCATCCACCTCGCATCCGGATTGGTCCATGAACCGTTCTGCTGTTGTGCGATTGCTAATTGGCTAAGCAGTTCTGACTTCCAGTCGTGTGGCCCATCTTTGGTATTGAAATCTTTTTCTCCCAATGCGTCGAGCGCCTTTGCCATCGTGTGTTGATAATAGTACAACCCGGAGCTTCCCATGCCGGGATTGGATGACACCGAATAGTTGTTGTACAAGAATTTCTTTGCGGCCTTAACTCGAAAATCTTCTCGGTCCACTCCCGCAAAGATCATACTCTTTAGGCCAGCGTATGTCATGGATGCATAGGATCTCAAACCACCGTTTTCATTTTTGCCTGCCATAGAATCTCCTCCGGCAGCAGGGGTGTAGTAAAATCCACCGTCGTTAATCTTTGAAGCAAATTCTGTGCGATTGTGTGCTGATTCCAAATTTTGGCAACGCGAAACAAACTTGAGCGCTCGCTGAATGGCTTCGTCTTTTTCGCTAACTCCCGCACTTCGCAAAGCGTCGATTAAGAAGGCAGTGTTAGAGAGATCGGGACGCGATTTACTGCCGTAGCCTGCTCCTCCATACGCTACATCGTCCGACTTGATTCCTTCCCCTTCATCCCATTGCTGTTGCTTTACGTATAACTCCGCAGCTCGGATCAACTCGGTATATTTGCCCTGTTGATTGGCTTTCGAAAATGCCATGATGGCCAAACACGTTTCGTAGTTCGCGTGCGTCGACTTGGGGGCATAAAATCCACCATCCTCATGCCGAGTGCTTTCTAAGTATTCCAGCGACTTGGCTACGAGCGGATGGTCGGCAGGAACGTCGACCGACAAGAGGCCTGCCACCACTAACCCGGTTACACCAGGTCCTGTCTTACTACTAAAAGATCCGTCCGCCGATTGGCCAACATTGCGAAGGTACGAAACAGCCTTGTCGATCATCTCTTGCCGCCCATTTGGTCCATCTGCGAAAAGAAATGCGTTTACGCAAGCTACCAACGGTAGCGCGATGGCAAATGCCACAGAGTTTGTTGTTTTCATCGTTTGACTCGCAAAGTGTTTAATATTGGCCCGCAGTAAAGTGCATTCCCGCAACCTGCTTCGAGGGAATCGTCGAAACCAGGCTTCACGCATCCCGATTATAGACTAGAAGAACGATTAGACCACGCTAGAGAAGGAACAATTTTTGCCCGATGACATTTGCTTCATAGCGGTGTATGCATGTTATTCTTCTGGCTAAGTCGCACTTTTCAGTTGTGGTAGTGAAGCTTTCGGTTCGATCGTTTTCCTGAGTGATGCGATGTGTTTTCGAGAATGTTTTTCCGTTGTTCGGATTTTGCCTTAATTAGCATTGCTCTGAGAACCGATG